>NZ_ANKP01000023.1:0-45093 GCF_000319775.1 Cupriavidus sp. HMR-1 | reverse complement strand
AAGCCATCAGCACTCGCTCTACGGTCTTACTTCGCCGCCAGGAAACCCGCTTCCTTGATGATGTCCTTGTGGCGCGTTTCATCGGCCGTCAGGAACTCGGTCAACTTCTGGCCCGTGAGGAAATCGTTCTTGAGCGCGTTCTTCTCCAGATACTCCTTCCACTCCGGCGTAGCCACGACCTTCTGCATCAGATCCACGTAGTACTTCTGCTGATCTGGCGTAACGCCACCGGGCAGCATGAACACACGCAGCATCTGGTATTGCACGTCCAGCCCCTGCTCCTTGCAGGTGGGGATGTCACCCCAGCTTTGCGTGCCGGTGATCTTGTTCGTGTACTGCATGCGATCCGGCGCAAACACGCACAGCGCGCGATGCTCGCCGGCGCGCCACTGACCGATTGATTCGGAAGGGTTGTTGACGTTGGAGTCGATATGCTTGCCCGAGAGCTGCGTCGCCGCTTCGCCACCGCCCTTGTATGGGATGTAGATGAAGCGCACGCCGGCCTTGCGCTCGACCTGCGCGGTGATGATCTGGTCCTCGCGCTTGGAGCTGGTGCCGCCCATCTTGAGCTTGCCCGGCTGTTTCTTCGCCTCGGCGATGTAGTCTGCCGGCGTCTTGTATGGCGCCTCGGCGTTGGTCCAGAGCACGAACTCGTCCATCGCCACCATGGCCACCGGCGTCAGGTCGCGCCAGTTGAAGGGCAACTGGCTGATCATCGGCACCGTGTAGAGCGCGGACGAGGTCACCAGCAGCTTATGCGCGTCACCTTTCGACGCCTTGGTGTCCATCAGCCCTTCGGCCCCGCTGGCGCCGGCCTTGTTCACGACGATCATCGGCTGGTTCATCAGCTTGTGCTTGGCGATGATGCCCTGGATGGAACGTGCCATCTGATCCGATGCCCCGCCCGCGCTGAACGGCACGACAACCTCGACCGGTTTGGTAGGCTCCCACGCAAACGCGGGGCTGGCCCACGCGACACCTAGCAACGAAGCGCACGCGAGGGCGCGTGCGGCATAACGCAACGTCATGGTCTGTCTCCTTTGGGTGGCGGCCGTGCGCTCTGTGGTGCATCGGCCTTGTAGTCGGGAGCGCCTCTGCTGGACGCTCTCTTCTTGCTGCTGCTTGAAACCTCAGGCCGCGCGCAGCGACGGCTGCGATGCCGCGGCGCGCAGGCTGTCCATGGCGGCCAGTACACCGCCTGCATGGTGCGGCACGCCCGCCAGTGCGAAGCCCATCTCCACGCCGGCCAGCGTGCCCATCAGCGTCAGGTCATTGAAATCGCCCAGATGCCCGATGCGGAAGACCTTGCCGGACAGCTTCGACAGGCCCTGCCCGAGCGACATGTTGAAGTGCTCGAGCACGATCTTGCGGAACGCGTCGGCGCTATGGCCTTCCGGCATCACCACGGCAGTCAGCGCCGGGCTGTACTCGGACGGGTTCTGGCACAGGATCTCGAGCCCCCATGCGTTGACGCAGGCGCGAGTGGCTTCGGCATGGCGGTGATGGCGCGCGAACACGTTCTGCAGGCCCTCTTCGAGCAGCATGTCGCACGCTTCCGACAGGCCATAGAGCAGGTTCGTGGCCGGCGTATAGGGCCAGAATCCGTTCTTGTTGGCTTCGATGATTTCATCCCAGCCCCAGAACGCCCTGGGCAACCTGGCCTTCGCCGATGCGGCGATCGCCTTCGCGCTGACGGCGTTGAACGAGATGCCGGGCGGCAACATCAACCCCTTCTGCGAGCCCGACACCGTTACGTCGACACCCCATTCGTCATGGCGATAGTCGACCGAACCGAGCGAGGAAATCGTATCGACCAGCAGCAGCGCGGGATGGCCAGCCGCGTCGATCGCGCGGCGCACCGCGGCGATGTCGGACGTCACGCCGGTCGAGGTTTCGTTGTGGACCACGCAGACCGCCTTGATCTCGTGGTTGCGGTCTTCGGCCAGGCGCGCGCCGATTGCAGCGGCATCCACGCCATGACGCCAGTCGCCCACGATGAACTCGGGGTTCACGCCGAGCTTGTCGGCCATCTTCTTCCAGAGCGACGCGAAATGGCCGGTCTCGTACATCAGCACCTTGTCGCCGGGGGACAACGTATTGACCAGCGCGGCCTCCCACGCCCCAGTCCCCGACGCCGGGTAGATCACCACGGGCTGGGTCGTCTGGAAGATCTTGCGGATGTCGGCCAGCACCTTCTTGCCCAGTTGCTGGAATTCGGGGCCCCGGTGATCAATCGTCGGGTAATCCATCGCGCGCAGCACGCGGTCGGGCACATTGGTGGGTCCGGGGATCTGCAGGAAATGCCGGCCACTGGGATGTGAGTTCAATCGGAGCATGTCGCCTCGTATCCTTATATTTGAATTTTGTATTCAAAAAACAGAGATGCACTGCGCGTCCGTCATGCGGGATAATGTTGGCGGACGCAAGTGCCTGCCTCTCCGCAATAAATCCTTATAAATCAATGGCTATCTGGATTTCATTGCACCGACTGCGTTGTTTCTGGCGCAACCTGATGCGCCAAATTGCAGTTCGAGCTTGCCCAAGATTAGGTTTTGAATACAATACTGTCAAGCCACACGATCCCTGATGAGCACAAACCCGACCACCCCTTCGCAAGCCGTCGACCGCCAGATCCTGCATGTGGCGGTAGCTCAGCGCCTGCGCACGATGATCATGGAGGGCGACCTCGCACCGGGCACGCGGCTCAACGAGCGCGTGCTGTGCGACTTGCTCCAGGTTTCGCGCACGCCGCTGCGTGAAGCCTTCAAGGTCCTGGCCGGTGACGGGCTGGTGACGCTGCTGCCGAACCGGGGCGCCGAGGTGGTGGTGCTGTCGCAGGAGGTGATCAACCACCTGTTCGAGATGATGGGCGCGCTCGAGGCGATGTCCGGCGAGCTGGCCTGCCAGCGCATCACCGATGCCGAGCTGAACGAGATCCGCGCGCTCCACTACGAAATGCTCGCTTGCCACGCGCGGCGGGACCTGCCCAATTACTACGCGCTGAACCGCCGCATCCATGACGCGATCAATGCGGCGGCGCGCAATCCGATCCTCGAGGAGACCTATCGACGCATCAACCTGCGCATTCAGGCGCTGCGCTTCCGCTCGAACTTCGATCAGGACAAATGGGACATGGCCGTGCGCGAGCACGGCGAGATGCTCGATGCCTTGTCGAAGCGCGATGGGGCCGCGCTGCGTGACATCCTGCGCGCGCACCTGCAGCACAAGCACGACGCGCTGATCGCCGAACTAGAACGCGCGCAGGACGCCGCCTGACCTGACGCGACACGCGCACCCGGTGCGCATCGTCGCAAGGCCATGACGGCGTCTCCCAGCGCACGCAACCGGAGACATAGAAGTCCATGGCCTTGCCAACCACCCCCAAGCCACCCGGCGTGCAACCGCTGCGCTTCATGCCCGGCGCGGCGGCACCCGCCCTGCAATCGCCGCTGTACCGGCGCCTGGCCGCCGAACTGCGCGGCGAAGTATTGTTCGATAACGCCAGCCGTGGCCGCTATGCCACCGATGCGTCGATCTACCAGGTCATGCCGATCGGCGTGGTGGTACCGCGCGACGAAGCCGATGCGCGGCTTGCGCTGGACATCGCCCGGGACTTCAAGGCGCCGCTGCTGCCGCGCGGCGGCGGCACCAGCCAGTGCGGGCAGACCGTGGGCGAGGCGCTGGTCATCGACAACAGCAAGTACCTGAACCAGATCATCGACTTCGATCCGGCGGCGCGCACGGTGACCGTGCAGCCCGGCATCGTGCTCGATCACCTGAACGCATGGCTCAAGCCCCACGGCCTCTGGTTCCCGGTCGACGTATCGACGGCCGCGCAATGCACGATCGGCGGCATGACCGGCAACAATTCGTGCGGTTCGCGCTCGATCCAGTACGGCAACATGGTGCACAACGTGCTCGGCGTCCAGGCCATCCTGGCCAGCGGCGAGGACGTGCGCTTCGATGCCAGCTGGCCGGCCGAGTCGGCGCCACACCGGGCCATTGCCGACGGCGTGCGCCGCATCGCCACGCGCGAACGCGACGCCATCGCGCAGATGTATCCAACCGTGCTGCGCCGCGTGGGCGGCTACAACCTTGATATCTTCGCGCCGCGCAGTGAACGGCCCTATACCACCGACGGCAGCGTCAATCTGGCGCATCTGCTCGTGGGATCGGAAGGCACCCTCGCCTACTTCCGCCACATCACGCTGCAACTCGCGCCACTACCGGCGCACAAGACCCTGGGTGTGGTGAATTTCCCGACGTTCTATCAGTCGATGGATCTCACGCGCCATATCGTGGCGCTGAAGCCGGCGGCCGTGGAACTGGTCGATCGCACCATGATCGATCTGGCCCGCAACAATCCCGCATTCCGCCCCGTGATCGACCGCGCGCTGGTGGGCGAGCCGGAAGCGATTCTGCTGGTTGAGTTCGCCGGCGAGGATCGCGCGGCCACGCTGCAGGGACTGGCCCAACTGGTCGAGCTGATGGCCGATCTTGGCCTGCCTGGCTCGGTGGTGGAAATGCCGGACCCTGGTCCGCAGAAGGCGCTGTGGGAAGTGCGCAAGGCCGGCCTCAACATCATGATGAGCATGAAGGGCGACGGCAAGCCGGTATCGTTCATCGAAGACTGCGCCGTGCCGCTCGAGCATCTGGCCGCGTACACGTCTCGGCTGACAGAAGTGTTTCACAAGCATGGCACGCGCGGCACCTGGTACGCCCATGCCAGCGTCGGCACGCTGCACGTGCGGCCAATCCTCGACATGCGGCGCGACGGCGCGGCCAAGATGCGAGCCATCGCCGAGGAAGCCGCCGCGATGGTGCGCGAGTACAAGGGCGCGTACTCGGGCGAGCATGGCGACGGCATTTGCCGCGGCGAATGGGTGGCCTGGCAGTTCGGCCCATCGCTGGCGCGCGCGTTCGAGGAGGTCAAGGCACTGTTCGACCCCGAGAACCGCTGCAATCCCGGCAAGATCGTGGGCACGCCAAAGATGGATGACACATCGCTGTTCCGTTTCCCACCGAGCTACTCGGTCAAGCCGATTCGGCCGGTGCTCGACTGGTCGGCATGGAACGTCACGCGGGACCCGGTCACCGAGGCCGAGAGCGCACCGGGCACCGGCACCGATCCGGCAAACGGACTGGCTGCCGCGGTGGAGATGTGCAACAACAACGGTCACTGCCGCAAGTTCGACGCCGGCACCATGTGCCCGAGTTACCGCGTCACACGTGACGAGCAGCACCTGACACGTGGCCGCGCCAACACGTTGCGGCTCGCCCTGTCCGGTCAGCTTGGCACCGAGGGACTGCTCGACGCCGCGGTCAGAGACACGATGGACCTGTGTGTCTCCTGCAAGGGATGCAAGCGCGACTGCCCGACCGGCATCGACATGGCGAAGATGAAGATCGAGGTGCGCGCCGCCAACGCCAGCGCAGGCCGGCTGCGCGCGCGTGACAGGCTCGTGGCCTTCCTGCCGCGCTATGCGGGCACCGCCAGCCGGCTGCGCTGGTTGTTCAACCTGCGCGACCGCGTGCCCGGCCTGCCGCAACTGACCGAACGCCTGCTCGGCCTGTCGGCCGGACGCTCGCTGCCCCGCTGGCAATCAGCGTTCCTGCGCGATGACTACGTGGCCCGGCCCGTCGGCGGCAAGGAAGTCGTGCTGTTCGTCGATACGTTCAACAATCACATGGAACCGGAGAACGCGCGCGCGGCGCAACGCGTGCTCGAAGCGACCGGATACACCGTGCATCTGTCGGGGGTTCCGGGCGAGCGGCCCTTGTGCTGCGGCCGCACGTTCCTGGCAGCCGGCCTGGTCGATGAAGCCAGGGCCGAGGCCCGGCGCACGCTCGATACGCTGCTGCCGTTCGTCTCGCGCGGCGTGGCCGTGGTGGGCCTGGAACCGTCCTGCCTGCTCTCCATGCGCGACGAATTCCTGCAGTACGGCTATGGCGACGCGGCGCGGCTGCTGGCGAACAATGCGTTCCTGTTCGAGGAGTTCCTGGTGCGCGAACATGCGGCCGGTCGATTCGCTCCCACGCTGAAGCCAATCGGCCGCACCGAGGCCCTGCTGCATGGGCACTGCCACCAGAAGGCGTTCGATGCCGTGCGGCCGGTGGAACAGGTACTCGGCTGGATTCCGGAACTCAAGACCTCGCTGATCGAATCGTCATGCTGTGGCATGGCGGGCAACTTCGGATACGAGGCCGAGCACCACGATGTGTCGATGAAGATGGGCGAGCTTGCGTTGCTGCCGGCCGTGCGCGGCGCCGATGCGCGGACGCTGGTGGTCGCCGATGGCACGAGCTGCCGCCATCAGATCCATGACGGCGCCGACAGGCAGGCGCTGCACGTGGCACGGGTGCTGGAGATGGCACTCGGGGCGTGAACCCGGTTGCGTGGCCCGATCGAAAAGGCGGACATGACGCAGTAGAATCGCGTCTCTCCCGTCCACATCGATCGTTCCACGCAACATGGCAGTCACGCGAAGCAGCAAACAGGCAACCTTGATCGGGCTTGTCGCGGTCCTATTCTGGAGCGCGATCGTCGGCCTGATCCGCGGCGTCAGCCAGAGCTTCGGCGCGACCGGTGGGGCGGCACTGATCTACACGGTCGCTTCGGCGCTGCTCTGGTTGACGGTCGGCCCGCCCCGGACGCGGGCGCTGCCTCGAATCTATCTGCTCTGGGGAAGCGTGCTGTTTGTTTCCTACGAGCTGTGCCTGTCGCTGTCCATTGGCTATGCCAATACCGGCAGGCAGGCCATCGAGGTCGGCATGGTCAACTATCTCTGGCCGTCCTTCACGATGCTGGCCGCCATCCTGTTCAATCGTCAGCGCGCCAACTGGCTGATCCTGCCAGGCTTTCTGGTGGCCCTGCTGGGTATTGCATCGGTGCTCGGTGGCGATCAGGGCCTGGACCTGCCGAGCATGGCCGCCAATATTCAGGACAACCCCCTCAGCTACGGCCTGGCCTTTGCCGGCGCGATGATCTGGGCGGGCTACTGCACGGTGACGAGCCGGTACGCGCAGGGCAAGAACGCGGTCACGCTGTTCTTCATGCTGACGGCGCTCGCACTCTGGGGGAAGTATCTGTTCACGGACGGCGAAACGATGGTCCTCAGCATGACGGGCGCGGTCTACCTGCTGCTGGCCGCCTGCGCCATGGGCTTCGGCTATGCCGCGTGGAACGTCGGCATCCTCCACGGCAATATGACGGTGCTGGCTGGCGCGTCGTACTTCATCCCGGTGTTGTCGGCCGCATTGGCCGCCACGCTGCTGCACGCACCGCTGTCGTTCGCATTCTGGAAAGGCGCCGCGATGGTGTGCGCGGGATCCATCCTTTGCTGGCTCGCAACACGTGGCAAGGGCGCTCGCTCAGCAGGTTCGTCAGGTTCTGACAACCCGACTTAGCGCGTGCCCCGAAACGCCGACGCGTCATATGCGGGAATCCCGACAATCGGCCAGAGGTAGCGCCGCGCGCACGCGCACATGCGCCATGCACGGCCGATGGATCACCCTGCGAGATATTTCACCCGGGTCACGAGTGCGGCTTTTCCGGATGCCTGGCAATCCTGACTAGACTGGAACTGGAGCGGATAACACTCCACTACCTGCAACCTGAACACATCCGCAAGGATGTTCAAGAAGGGGGCACCATGCTACAAGCCAGTGAAATCCAGACACGCTTTTCGCATCTGCAGCGCACGGTCAGCGAGACATCGAAGACCATCCACGCCGATTCGGCGATTCCCAAGGACTTGATGAGCTGCATGGACGAGCTCGACAAGGAATGCAAGTCCGCGAAGAAGATCATGTCGTCCCGCAACGAGGGCCGCATCCGTCAGTGCGTCGATGATCTCGAACGAATTGGCGATCGCGCCGAACGCGTTTGCCACGATACCGACGGCGTCCACCATCGGGTCATGGATGCAGTCAGCGCCATGCACCTCGAGCTTGCCGACCTGAAGCGCGACATGCACGAAATGCACTGAACCGCGAACGGCGGGGGCCTGGCCTGATCAGGCGAGGCCCCGCAAAGAGGAAAGGGCCGAGCCCTGCAACGCAGGACTCGGCCCCAGTCAGGCGACCCGGCAGACCACCCGGCCTGCCA
Source organism: Cupriavidus sp. HMR-1 (assembly GCF_000319775.1). Lineage (NCBI taxonomy): Bacteria > Pseudomonadati > Pseudomonadota > Betaproteobacteria > Burkholderiales > Burkholderiaceae > Cupriavidus > Cupriavidus sp. HMR-1. The sequence continues at coordinate 36,986 of NZ_ANKP01000023.1, read as the reverse complement.
TGCCACGCTCCATCACTGCGGCACCAGTTCCAGCCTTTCCTTGCTTTCCTTCTCCACCGCCTTGCGCGAGTACAGCAGCGGGAAATACTCGCCCTTCGCCCACAGCGGCGCCAGATCGCGATAGTGCGGATTGGCCGGGTTGCCCGACTGGCCCGGTGTGTTCACCACGCGCGACGCATCCCAGTTGCCGACATCCACCACCATGCGGAACGACGCCCCTGCAGTGAGCTGGAAGTCGCTGTTGCGGTAGCTCGTATTCATCGGCGTGAACGAAGACCCGCCGATCGGCCCCGCATTCACGTCGAACTGCTGGCGCTGCGTCGCGTCGAGGATCGCATGCAGCGGATGCTCGAACACCGCCGTGTGAAGCTTGCCCCATTGCCAGGTCTTCGGGTCAGGGCCCAGCCTCTTCTCGACTTCGACCATGGCCGACTTCAGGGAGGCCAGCATGACGTCGTTGCGCTTCTCGACGCTCATCCAGCTGTCAGGCCGCTCCAGCACCGCGATCACGCGGCTCGGATCGCCAGCACCGACCAGCCGCGCGGCCTCCGGCGCGAGCGCGGCCCGCACCACCGCAGTACGCAGATGCTTGCTGAACCAGATCTCGAACAGCGCGGCGGGCGCGCTGTCGGCGCGCTCGTTGCCATCCCAGCCGCGCAGCAGATCCAGCCCGCGCTGAATCTGCGCATCGCTGCTGGTGAGTGGCTTGAGCAACGTCACCATCCGCTGCGCGGGCAGCGACACCGTGTCGTTCTGCCATGCCATCGAGTCCTCCACCGAACTGCGCGGATTGGCCGACACCAGCGCCCTGAGCCGGCGCGCGCGCGAGCTTTCGGCCCATTCGTAGCCGACGCCGAGCTTGGCTGCCGGGTGGTTGGGCGGGATCGTGTTCTCGTTGGCAGTGACCACGAATCCCGGCGCCGGATTGAACGCCCACGGCAGTTCGTCCATGTTGCGATAGCCGGCCCATTCGTAGCGTCCGTCCCCAGGCACCGGCATCAGGCCATCCCAGTTCGGCCGATTGACGGTCAACCCGCCCGGGAGCCAGCCGATATTGCCGAAGCGGTCCGCATAGACCTGGTTCTCGCCAGGAGCGCCCCAGCGGTTCATCGCCGCGCGGAACTGATCCCAGTTCTGGGCACGCATGTAGTCCATCGACCCGAAGTACGGTGCCATGCCGAGGTCAAGCCATGCCGCGCGCAGCGCCCAGGCGCGGTTGTTCTTCGTGTCGGCATAGAGCACCGGGCCGTGGCGCGTGAAGTCGATCGTGACCTTGCGCGGCGTCGCCTCGCCGCGCACCGCGATCTGCTCGGTCACCGTCTCCATCGGCTCCCAGCGGCCCTTGTACTTGTACTCGTGCGGCTGGGCGGGATCGGTCTCATAGGCATAGAGGTCTTCCTGGTCGATGTAGAACCGCGTCAGGCCGAAAGCAATCGTGCCGTTGTGACCGATGGAGATACCGGGCAGAAATGGCTCGCCCGCGCCGATTACCGACAGGCCTGGCGCGTTCAGGTGGGAGATATAGCGCAGGCTCGGCGCACCGTGCGCGCGATGTGGATCGTTGGCCAGGATCGGTCGCCCCGTGGCGGTGCGGCTGCCCGCGATCACCCAGTTGTTCGACCCCAGGCTGCGCGCGGTATCGCTCGACGCATCGACCGTCGCATAGAGCTGGTCCACCGGGATGTTCTCGGCACGCGTGCCCGATTGCCACACGTCCTTCGGGAAGCGCGGCGCGGCCGTGGCAAGCTCATACGCCTTGCGCAACTCGGCAGCGGGGACCGTGCACGGGTCGAGCCCGTCTGGCACCTTCGGCTCGATCTGCGGATCGAGTTCGCGGCGAACCCAGTCCGCCCGCACCGCGTTCGGCTTCGCGTAGCAGAAGATCTGCGCCCGGTCGATCTCGCCAGTGAGGTTCAACGTCAGCCCGTGATGACGGATACGCACGATATCCTCGGCACGCCAGCGCGACGGCTTGTAGTTGATCAGCTTGAACTCGGGAGGCAGCAGTTCCGGATGGGCCTCGGTCTGCGCGATGTACGCATTGACGCCCGCCACGAAGGCCTCGGCCACACGTTTGGCATCCGATCCATAGGCCAGCCATTCGCGGTACATATCGCCACGGAACAACACGGCGCGCGCCATGCGATCGCCTTCCACATAGGCCGGACCGAAGTCTTTCGCCATTTCGCCCAGCCCACGCTTGCGCCACAGATCGATCTGGAACAGCCGGTCCCGCGCGGCCACGAAGCCCTGCACAAAGAACGCGTCATAGAGCGTGTTGGCGTAGATATGCGGCACGCCCCAGCGGTCGATCAATACCGTTGCAGGCTTTTCCAGCCCGGGGACGGCGAACTTGTCCGGGCCGGCCGCCAGCGCGGGGGCGGTGGATGCGGCGGCAAGCCATGCCGCGGTGACTGCGGTGCGCCGCAGGGAACGGGTCGGGCGAAACATCGGATCTCCTCGTCGGATGCAGACCTGCGAGGATAGCGGAATGTGACGCTGCCGGCGACGCTGCGCCGCCGCAAATCATGCTGTCCGCAATGGCTTCCACGGCGTCAGCGATGTGACACCGACGACATCAGTACACGTCGCGGCGATAACTGCCTGCTTCGGTCAGTCGCTGTAGTGTGGACTCACCGAGGATGCGCAGGAGCGCGTCCTGCACGCCAGCGGCCATGCCCTGCAGGCTGCCGCAAACGTAGATCGACGCACCCTGCTCCACCCACGCAGCGATCGTCGCCGCTTGCGCGAACACGGCGTCCTGCACGTAGCGCGGCATCGCGCCATCGCGCGACCATGCATGGTCGATCCGCTGCAGCACGCCCTGCGATAACCACGCCTGCAATTCCTCTGCGTGGAAGCTATCGTGCGCGGCGGAGCGCTCGCCGAACAGCAGCCAATTGCGGTGATGGCCCGCCTCCGCGCGCGCCTTGATCAGGGCACGCAGGCCCGCAAGGCCGGTACCGTTGCCGATCAGGACCAGCGGCCGGCCGTCTTCGGGCGGATGGAAGCTGCGATTGGTGCGGACGCGCAGCGCGATCGACGCGCCCTCGCGCGCGAATTCTGTCAGCCAGCCAGAGGCGAGCCCAAGCCGCCCATCGGCATGACGGGTCTGACGTACCAGCAATTCCAGCCGGCCGTCAGCGGGCAGCGATGCGATCGAGTACTCGCGGTGCGGCAGCGCGGGCAATGCGTCGACCAGTCGCTGAGGTGTGAATCCGGTCAATATATCCAGTTGGCTATCGGGCAGCGGCAGCCGCGTGGCCAACGCCTCGGACAAGGTCATCGGGCGACTGTCGCAACGGACCGGTGCGGTTCCGTCGAGCGACAGGCGAGCCAGCAACCGGTCTACGACGTCTGGCGGTTGGCATGGACCAATCTCGGCAATATCGCCGGCGCGCCATGTCAGTTGCGACGCGTCCTCGGGTTCGAGCGCCAGATGAAAGGCCGCCTCGCCCTGACTGCCCGGATTGAGCAGTCTGCGCTCCACCAACCGCCAGCGGCCATAGCGCGGGCGTTCCCAGTCCGCGATTTCCGCACCACCGCTCAACGCGGACAAATGGTTCTGCCAGTGGCGCAACGCGCCGGGGTCGCCGTTGTCGACCTCGACCCTGTCGAACAACGGCTGTGCATGATGGCTCTCCAGCCAGCCCGACAGCGCGCGGCCGAACGCGCAGAAGTGCGCGTAGCTGCTATCGCCCAGCGCGAGGACGCCATAGCGCAACTGGCGCAGCGCATCGGGCGTGGTGCCGGCCAGCAAGCGGCGCGCGAACCCCGACGCCATGTCTGGCGCATCGCCCTCGCCCGTGGTGCTGACCAGGAACAGGGCCTGATCGCACGCGGCCAGACGCGCACCATCGAGTTCGGCAAAGGACACGAGTTGCACCGGCCGACCCGCGCCTTGCAACGCGTGGGCAGTTTGCACGGCGAGTTGTTCGGCAAAACCGGTCTGACTTGCGTAGGCGACGAGCGTCGGACGCGCGTCTTCACTCGCGATATCGGCGAGCGCCGCACGGGCGGCACGGCGGCGGCGATATCCGTCGAGCACGCCCCAGCAGAAGCCAACGTATCCGATGACCACGCCGGCTGCCATGGCATCACGACCGCGCGCGACCACGGACAGCGCCACGCCAGCGACAAGCATTGCCCACGGTAGAAGACGCATCATGTTTGCATTGCGGCGAAGGCCGGGGTGATCCGCTCATCGAAGCCGTGCGGCGTGCGCACCAGGAAGCGGGCAGCCAGGCCCTGGCGCGTGGCGAAAGTGATACCGGCTTCTGGCCCGAGCACAGTCAATGCGGTGGACAGCGCGTCGGCCATCATGCATTCGCGATGAAGCACCGTAACGGACGCCAACGCATGCGCGGCCGGGTAACCGGTGCGTGGATCGATCGTATGCGCGTACCGCCGTCCATCGTGTTCGAAGTAGCGGCGATAGTCACCCGACGTGGCGATCGACAGGCCGAGCAACGCCACCAGCGTGCGCAGCGTGCGTCCAGTCCCGCCCTCGGCAGTGGCAGATGCCGAAGGGGACTCCAGTTCGATCCACCACGGCATCCCATCCGGCTTCAGCCCCTGGCCGCGCAACTCGCCGCCGATCTCGACCAGATGATGCGGCACGCCCTGGGCCAGGAGATAGCGCGATACCGCATCGACGGCAAACCCCTTCGCGATCGCGCAGAAATCGAGTGACAGTCCGCCCGGCTGGCGCGCGAGACGCGCCGATGCGTCGATCTCGATCCGTTGCCAACCGCAATGCTGGCGCGTCCGTGCCACGTCATCGGCCGTAGGCGCGGTGTGCCGCTTGCCAGCCGGGCCGAAGCCCCAGAGATCGACGAGTGGGCCGGCGCTGGGATCGTAGGCGCCACCGCTGTCACGCGCGGTGTCCAGCGCCGCCTGCAGGACCGTGAAGCAATCCTCGGGCAGCGTGACCCAGGCACTGGCGTCGGCCCGATTGAAACGGCTCAGGTCCGATATCTCGGACCAGTTGCTCATCTGCGCGATAACCTCGTCGAGCACCGCGCGGATGCCTGCCTCCAGGCCGCCGCCGTCCTGCCCGAGCGCCAGCACGGCGCGGACAGCCCAGGTCGTCCCCATCGTCTCGCCCGCCCACTGCGCGATCGAGCCTTGCGGCTCGGGCACGGGCGGTGGTGGGTCCAGCGTGACGGGGATGAGAACGCGATTCATCGGCGATATCGTAGCGGCCGTCTTACTGCGGCAGCACTTCCACCGTCACCGCGTAGGTAACGCGACGAACCGTGGCGGGCTTGACCGATGCCTTCTGGTCGCGCAGTTCGGCTTCCATCCAGTACATGCCGGCAGCCGGCCACTTCACCGAGAACTTGCCGTCGGCGTCGGTGGTCGTGTCGAACTCGTTGAGACGATCGCGATAACGAACGCCGCCTGGCACCACGGAAACCGTCTGGTTGGCAGCCGGCTTGCCGTCGAGCAGCAGACGGAAGCTGGCCGTCTCGCCCGCGGCAAGGTCGTTCGGATGGGTGATCGGCGCCAGCTCCAGGCCGCGTCCGGTGGTCGTCAATGCCTGCTTCGACGGCTTGCCGCTGGTGACATACGATTCCACGCGGCTGGCCATCTCGGTGACTTGCAGTTCCTGCGCATTGGCGGGGACGTTCGCGGCCAGGGCATCGGCAGCACCGCGCCAGCGCTTGGTCTGTCCGTTCTCCTTCCAGCTCGCGAACAGGCCCTGGTTGACCACGGCAATGCGGTACGTGCCCGGCTGCGCCAGCGGCACGTCGAACGTGCTGCGGTACTTGCCAGTCGACGCATTCTCGGGCTTCACCGCCGCGCCATCGGGGCCGGTGACCACAAGGTTGTCCAGACGCATCGGCATGTGTTCGAAGTAGAACAGGTCGTTGGACACCGCGGCGTCCACGGTCACCCACTGGCTACCGCCGGACAGCACGGTGGTGGACGGCAGCAGCCACTGGCGATGGGCGTGGGCGGCCAGCGGCGCCAGCGCAGCCAGCGCGAGGACTGCAACGCGGGTGGAAAGTCGGGTGGAGAAGCGGGCAGGCTTGTTCATCGTCAGGCTCCGGTCAGATCAGTTCAATGCGTTTGCGGTGATTGGCGCGGCTCACGGCTTCAGGTCGAGAGTCACGCTGCCGAGCTCATGCTCGCCCTTTGCGCCCGCGCTTTGCGCGGCCTTGGGCGGCCATGCGAACGGCACACGCACGAGTTCGCGTCCGCCCACTTCGCGCGCGGCTTCCACCACGAGCTGGTAATCGCCGGCTGGCAGCTTGCCCAGCGGCGCCTTGCCATCGCTGAACGTCAGCGCGTGCTCGCCGGGAGCGCGCGTGGCACCCGATACGCCATCGGCCGGAAGCTGCATGTCGCGGCCGGCCTTGCGCCACCACTGCCGCATGTCCTTGAGCCACTTCGTGCCCTGGCTTTCCTTGTTCTTCGCGTCGTACCAGACCGCCAGCGTCGTCACCGGACTCTGGTCGGCACGCTCGATCCACATGGATACGTAGGGACGGTGGTACTCGGCCACGTTCAGGCGGGGAATTTCCACCTTGACGTTCATGTCGGCGGCCATGGCGGGTGCCAGCGGCGCTGCGGCAAGGCCGGTTACGGTGACGGTCAGGAGTCGGCGCATGTCGAAACTACCTTTCTCGGTTGCAAATCAGTGAATGAACAGGATGGCCAGCAGCAGCGGCACAACGAGCCCCGCGCCCACCAGCGGCCAGGTGGCCATGCGGCCCCCGGCATGAAGCTTGAGCAGGAACAGCCCGGTGACGCTGAAGATCAGGCAGGCCAGGGCGAATATGTCGATGAACCAGCTCCATGCATGGCCCGTGTTGCGGCCCTTGTGCAGGTCGTTGAAGTAGGAAATCCAGCCCCGCGATGTCACTTCGTACTGGACCTCGCCATCTTCGAGCGCAACGCTGAGCCACGCATCGCCGCCGGGGCGTGGCAGGCCAACGTAGATCTCGTCGGCGGACCATTCGGCCTCGCGTCCTGCCGCCTCGATATCCATCGTCTTTGACAGCCAGTCAGCCAGCACGCGCGGCACCGGTCCCTTCTGGTCCTTCTGGTCCTTCTGGTTTCCCGTCGATGCGTTCGCGAGCGCGGCGCGCTTCAGCGCGTCCAGCAGTTCGCGCGGCGCGGTCTCGTGGCGCGTGACGACCGAAGGCGAGGCCTCGATCTGCCCCGCGTGATTGAGCGTGAATCCCGTGACGGCGAACATCAGCATCCCGATCAGGCAGATCGCGGAACTGATCCAGTGCCACTGGTGAAGATGCTTGAGCCAGAAGGCGCGGCGCTGCTGGCTGGAAGCTGGCGTGGATTCGGTCATCGGGGATGTTCTGGGCAAGCGTGATCTGGCGGAGAGGCTGCCGCATCGGCGGCATGTCGAAGACGCCACACTCGCGCGGGAAAAACGAAGGAGATGGTAATGGTTCTCATTTAAAAGAACAACCACTTGAAGGCTTCGGATCGGGCTCGTTGATTACGGTTCGTTACGCGGCACCCTCAAACCTCTTGCAACGTGCTGCATGGCAGAAATCAAAGCGGCGCGCGCATCACTATTACCTATCAGTGGTATTTCCCGATCAAGTTTGACGATGACGCCGCCGTTATGGCCGGTCAGAGAGGACGCGCGAAGACAAACCATACAAAGACCCGAAAGCGCCCCAATCAACAACCGATGTGAACGGAGGATAAGGATGTTGCATAACCTGAGCCTGAGAAAGAAGCTCATGCTGCCGCTGGTGCTGAGCTGGGTCTGCCTGCTGGCCATCACGCTGTGGAACGCATGGCAAATGCGAGAACTGCGTCAGCAGGATCGAGAGTTGACGCTGCAACAGGTCACCGACACGGCCAACTCGGTCGTGGCCGAGTACGAAGCCATGGCGCGCGCAGGCAAGCTGAGCACCGAGGAAGCCCAGAAGCAGGCACTCGACCGCGTGCGAGTGATGCGTTTTGGCGGCGATGGCTACTTCACCGTGATGAGGTCCGACGCTGTCGTTCTGATGCACGCGATCAAGCCCGAACTCGATGGCAAAAACATGTCGGAGATGAAGGACCCTAACGGCGTCTATCTGTTCCGCGATATCGCACGGATCGGCAAGACCGCCGGCAAGGGCTTCCTTGAGTACGCCTGGCCCAAGCCAGGCGCCGAGGCGCCGCAGCCCAAGCTGAGCTATGTGCTGAATTTCAAGCCGTGGGACTGGAACTTCATCGCCGGTTTCTACATGGATGACATCCAGGCCGAGTTCCGCGCGTCGCTCTGGAAAGCGCTCGGCTGGCTGCTGGGCGTGGGCGCGCTGATGACCGTGGTGATGGTGCGCGTCTCCGCCAGTCTGCAGAAGCAGCTTGGCGGCGAGCCATCGCTGACCTCGGAGATCGCCGCGCGCATCGCCGAAGGCGATCTTGCTTCGCACGTGAACGTGGCGCCGAACGATCGGGAAAGCGTGCTGTACAACATGCAGCAGATGCAGGGGCGGCTGACGGGGGCCATCGGCCAGATTCGCGGTTCGGCGGACGCGATCGCAGGCGCCGCCAAGCAGATTGCGGCCGGCAATGTCGACCTGTCACGCCGCAGCGAGGAACAGGCAGCATCGCTCGAACAAACCGCGGCCAGCATGGAAGAGCTGACCGGCACGGTTCGCCAGAGCGCTGACAACGCCCGTCAGGCGGCGCGGCTGGCCGAAGGCGCATCGGAGATCGCTGTACGCGGCGGAGCGATCGTGCACCAGGTGGTGGACACGATGGGCGAGATCAAGGCGGCGTCCAGCAAAGTGGTGGACATCATCGGCGTCATCGAGGGCATTGCATTCCAGACCAATATCCTGGCGCTGAACGCGGCGGTGGAAGCCGCTCGCGCCGGCGAACAGGGACGCGGCTTTGCGGTGGTGGCCGGCGAGGTGCGCAGCCTGGCCCAGCGTAGCGCCACGGCGGCCAAGGAGATCAAGGGATTGATCGACAACTCGGCGCAGCGTGTCGAGGATGGCTCGGTGCTGGTCGAAGACGCGGGCAAGGCGATGGGAGAAATCGTCGAGGCTGTGAAGCGCGTAACCGACCTGATGGGCGAAATGCGCGCAGCCACTGAAGAACAGACTGGCGGGATCGAGCAGGTCAACCAGGCAGTCTCACAGATGGACCAGATGGCGCAGCAAAATGCGGCGCTGGTGGAAGAAGCAACCGCCGCCGCGGCCTCGCTCGAGGATCAGGCCGATGCACTGCACCGTGCGGTCGGCCAGTTCAGGCTGGCGGGTGCGCTATAGGAATGGCCTTTGGGGGAGCACGGCGCACGCGCTTCAGATGCGGGCGGTTCGCTCCTCTCTCCAGCCTCGCGGGAGCAGGGAACACCGATGGAACATGCTGACGACGAATCCCTGCCGCTTCCTCGCAACAAAAAACGCCGCCCACGAGGGCGGCGTTTTTGCATCGATTGACGACTCGCTGACAGGTTACTTGCTGTTCGTGTTGTTCATCGCCGAGAACTGCTGGGTCAGGTAGTCCTTGGTGCGGTTCATCTGCGAGACTGCCAGGTCCAGCGCCTGGAACTGCTTCTGGACGCGCTTGATATTGGCATCGATGTGCTCCGACATCGAGTCATAGCGCTTGCCGAGATCCTTCACGCTCTGCTCGATACCCTTGGTCGCGGAGGTCAGCGGGCCGTTGGTACCGGTCATGGTATCCACCGCTTCAGACAAGCGGCGCGCGATCCCACCCTTCGTGCCGTCGCCGCCGAACAGCGCGGTCACGTCAGCCAGGTTTCCGGCCAACGCGGCATCCAGCTTCTTGGTGTCCACCGACATCGTGCCGTCCTTCTGCAACGTCACGCCAAGCTGGGCCAGCGTTGTCGCGGCGCCATCGCGCATCCCGGCTTCAGGGGTGTTGAGTACCGAGCGCAGCGTCGACTGGATACCGCGCAGCACGCCGTCACCGGTCAGAGCCGCCTTGGTACCGCTCTTCACGTCGAAGGCAGTCAGCTGCTTGGCGGCCGTCTGGAGGTTGTTGTAGGCAGCGGCCAGCCCCTGCACCGCAGCCTTGATACTGTCGAGGTCCTGCGTCAACGTCATCGACGTGGTGCCCGTCTTCTTGAGCGTCATCGTGACGCCCTGCGCGGCATCGGTCACCACATTGCTGGCGCTGGTGATGGCGATATCGTTGATGGTCAGTTGTGCATTCGTGGCACGCACCACTTCCTTCATGCCGCCGGCTTGCGGGCCGGCCACCGGATCGTATCCAGCAAGCGCCTGCAGTTCCGGTGACGAACCGGTGATGCGCATGCTCATCGCCTCGCCGGTCTTCTCCGAATTGAGCACCAGACGATAAGGTGTGCCGCTGCCGTCGTTGATGATGCTGGCCTTGACACCCATATTGGCCTTGTTGATCGCATCACGAATACCTTGCAGCGTCTGGTTGCTGCTGTCGATCGTCACGGTCTTGGCGGAGCCCGCGGTCGGCGTGAACGTCGGGTTCACGTATGTGCCGTATGTCGGCGATGCCGGGTCGGCGTCGTATCCGCCCGTCACGCCGAACTCGAAGGTCAGCGTGCCAGTGCCGATGACCGAATCCTGCTTGAGCTGGCCAGCGCCCGCCAGGGATTGGGCCTGTGCCAGGCTCTTGACGTTTACGTTGTAGTTGCCGGAAACCGCATTGGTGCCAGTGGCGACGGTCATCACATCGCTGTTACTGACCTGCGCCTTGACGGCGCCGAACGTATCGAGCTTGGCAAGCGAGTTGGCGGAAGCCTGGAAGGCCGACAACATGCTCTTGATCGTGCCATATCCGGATAGCTTGGCCTGGTAGGCCGTATTCTGGGTCTCCAGCGCCTTCAGCGGCAGGCGTTCCGCCGTCGCAAGCTGATCCAGGAGCGTACCCAGTTGCATGTTGGAGCCAATGCCGAGGAAATCGAGTGCAGCCATTTTCTTCAGGTCCTTCGCCGTGCGTAACTTCGATGTGATTCACCCAGACAGGCAAATGAATGTCTTTACATCCAAGGTTTACGGCGCTCGAAAGTGGCTCTTTAGCGTTTTTCGTACAAAGGCGATACAAAACAGATACACAAAGGGCGGCAACGGGTCGAACGTGAGTGCTCGCTCACACGCTATGGCTAATACGGAGGGGGACGTCTTCAGACGTCGCCTGTGTGCTGAAGCGCAGCCAGACAGAAGGTGGCGACGGTATCCGCCATCTGCTCGACGGCCCCGGGGGCCGCCGAAATGGCCCGGAAGCGGTCGTGCGTGGCCGTCAGGGTGGCCAGACCATGCGCGGCCGTCCAGACACAGAACGCCAGTTGTTCATGTGTCAGCGCGCCGGGTTCACGTCCGCCCAGACATGCAACGACGGTTTCTCGCACCCGATCGAACGAACCGGACGAGGCTTCCTGAAGCTCGGGATATTCGTCACGGCGTTCTATCGCCGGGCCGAACATCAGGTGAAAGCGCGCCGGGTACATGTGCGCGAATTCGGCGTAACCGACCAGCAGCGCACGCAGCTTGTTGGCCGGGGTATCGCGCGGAATCAGGCGCGCGCGATTGCCCTGGAAGGCGCCCAGTTCCCGGAACGCCTGCGCAGCGATGGCCGCGAGCAGGCCGTTGCGGTCCTGGAAATGGTGTGCCGGCGCGCCCGGCGACACGCCGGCCAGCTTGGCGGCTTCGCGCATGCTCATCGCCGCGATGCCTTGCGTATCGAGCAGGTGGAGTCCCCACGCGATCAGCGAGGCACGCAGGTCGCCGTGATGCCATTGTCCGGCGGGCTTGGTCGTGCCACCCGCCACCTTGCGCGTGCCGCCCTTGCGCCCGCCGTTCTGTTTCGTGCCGCCTTCGTTCATCCCTCTCGCTATCCCGCTACCCAGTTGCCATGGAAGCCGAACGGCACGCGCTGCGGCAGCTCGACGGTTGCCAGCGGACCGCGCGCGACATGCCGCGCATCGAACACCAGCAATTCGCTGCATTGTGCCGCAGCCCGCCACACCACCGCCAACAGCCAGCCATCGCCTTCGCCGCCGGGAGCGCCATCATGAGCGCCACCACGCGGCGCGATCACCGGCTCGGACGTGATATCGCCCGGCGGCAGCCAGTAGGCGTCGCGCGTGCCGTCCTGCATGTCCAGGTGCATGATGCCGTTGAGCGCGCCTTCGCCGTACTCGGGATGCGACGCGGCGAACCATCCGTGACGATAGCGGAAACCCGAAACGCGGTCGTCGATGCGTGGAAACTCCCCCGCCGTATCGTCGAGCCGTTCGGCGGTGAACCGGCGTATGTCCGACGCAAGATCGAACGTCCAGCGCGTCAGGTACGCCTGCTGCCGGGCGGGATCTCCTGGCGAGCCGTCGGCGTGGGGGAACAGGGGTGGTTCGTCGTAGACCATGACGTCCGCCAGAATGCGTTGTCCCCCTTCGCCTTCCTCCCACGCGTTCATCACATGGAACACGTAGCAGGCAGGGCCCTCGAACCACCGCACGTCGTCGGCGCCGCCACCACGCGGCAGGATGCCGATCATGGCGGGCTTCTCTGGCTCCCATGCATAGCCAGGGCCGCCGCGCTCCACGCGTGCAAGGCTGCCGGTCAGCGGCAGCACGGGGATCAGCAGATGACCCGGCGTGGCCATGAAGTCGTGGATCATGCTCGGGTACGGCGCCTGCAGACGCGCGTAATGCGTCAGGCGGCCCTGTGCATCGATCGCGCCAACCTGCACGCCCGGCGTGAGCTTGCCGTCGGCGTTGTAGCCGAAGAACAGTAGTTCGCCAGTGCGGGGGTCGGTCTTCGGATGCGCGGTGAACGGCCCCTTCAGCGGGCCATATTCCATATAGCCAAGCGTGTCGATCGCTTGAGGCGTCACAGCGGTTGGCAGGTGCGCTTCCTCAAGCGCCAGCAGCGCGCCGCCGTGCCAGATGATGTTGGTATTGGCCACGCCGCCATCGCTGCCCGACCACTCCGGCGCATCGGGCAACTTGCCGGCGAAAGCGCGGAATAGCGGACGCCCGGCACGATCCTCGTCACGCCACTTGGGCGTCCGCACCCAGCGGTTGCGGTAGGACACGCGCCCATCGTCGATGGCAAACACATGCACCATGCCGTCGCCACCGAACCAGTGGGCCTCGGGCTGCGGAAAGCGTGGGTTCGGGCCGATGCGATACAACGTGCCCTGCAACCCCGCTGGCAACACGCCACGCACGGGAAGATCGCTTGCATCGACTTCCTGCGTGACGGGCGCGAAGTTATCCACCTCACCCATGTCACCCGCTGCACCTTCCACTTTGGACAAGCTATCTTCCATGCGCGCCCCCATAACTAAACAGTGAATAGTTTGAGAAGTATCGGTGGCGAGTGCCCAGACGTCAAGGAAGGATTCGGCGAAGGCCGCTGACCGCACATTCCCCGACTTTGACGAGTGTCAATTCTCTGCCGCACCTGCCTGGCCTAGACTGACTGGATCACCGCCCGCGAGGCTGCGGGCGGCCTTTCAGGCCAACCAGAAGGAGTCTCGACATGGCAGGCATGCAAGCTGCGGTTTTTCAGGGGCCCGGCAAGATCGTGCTACAGGAAAAGCCGATCCCGGCCGTCGGCCCCACCGACGCACTGATCCGCATCACCACCACCACGATCTGTGGCACCGATATCCACATTCTCAAAGGCGAGTATCCGGTAGAGCGGGGTCTGACGATCGGTCACGAGCCGGTGGGCATCATCGAGAAACTCGGCAGTGGCGTGACCGGTTATCGCGAGGGTCAGCGCGTCATCGCGGGCGCGATCTGCCCCAGTTTCTACTCCTACGCGTGCCAGGACGGTTGCGCGTCGCAGGACGGACAAGCCCACTCGCACGGCTACAAGCCCATGGGCGGCTGGCGCTTCGGCAATACGATCGACGGCACCCAGGCCGAATACGTGCTCGTGCCGGACGCGCAGGCAAACCTCGCGCCCATCCCCGACGGGCTGACCGACGAGCAGGTATTGATGTGTCCCGACATCATGTCCACGGGCTTCTCCGGCGCGGAGCACGCCAATATCAAGATCGGCGATATCGTTGCCGTGTTCGCGCAGGGTCCGATCGGACTGTGCGCGACGGCTGGCGCCCGCCTGCGTGGCGCGTCGCTGATCATCGCCGTGGATGGGATCGATGACCGCCTGAACATCGCTCGTCAGATGGGTGCCGATGTCACGCTGAACTTCCGCAATACCGACGTAGTGCAGGAGATCCTGCGCATTACGGGCGGCCGTGGCGTCGACGCGTCGATCGAAGCACTCGGCACGCAGTCCACCTTCGAATCGGCCCTGCGCGTGCTTAAGCCCGGCGGCACGCTGTCGAGTCTTGGCGTCTATTCCAGCGACCTGAAGATTCCCCTGGACGCCTTCGCGGCCGGTCTGGGCGATCACCGCATCATTACGTCGCTGTGCCCGGGGGGCAAGGAAAGGATGCGCCGGCTCATGAACGTGATCGAAACGCAGCGGATCGACCTCGGCCCGCTGGTCACGCACCGCTTCAAGCTCGCCGATATCGAGGCCGCCTACGACCTCTTCGGACACCAGCGCGACGGCGTGCTCAAGGTAGCCATCACGCCTTGACGCCCGGCAGGCCCCCTGCCTGCCAAACCCGCCAGTTCCACAAGCCTGCCCCGGGCGTGTTACGTGACACGTAACACGCCCGGGGTTTCTTTTGGCGTGCCGGCGCGGCTTTTGCGTGCCCGCGCATATGGAATGCTTCTTGCGGTCTGATTGCTCGCAGTCAAATAACTACAGAAACAAAGGGGAGCAATCATGAGGGCAACCGTGGTCGAATTTCGCCCGCTGGTCGGGCTTGGCATCCAGCGGATTCTCAATCGCATTGCAGACGTGGACGACAGCAGCGTCATCACGCCACGGCCAGAGACCCCGTGTTCTCTGCACGGTACCGAGTTGCTGGTACTTGGCGCCTTGCCGCGCGGCGCCAATATCGACATGCACCAGTTACTGGAAACCGCATCGGCCGTGCGCTGCGTGCTATTCCTGGCGCATGGCGGCGAAGTCCAATGGATGCCGCCCAACCCGTTCGCGCCGCTATTGTCGTGGCTGCCCGAGCACGCGAGTGCCGTTGAGATCGAATGTGCGCTACGCGCCTTGATCGCCTGCGCGCAGGCCGGCATTCACGCGCTGGCGCCAACTCTGCCGATTGCGCCGGCTACCCCGATTGCCGTGCCAACACCGGTAGGCGTGCACGGCAGCACGCGGGTGCCGGCATACATTTGCGAAGCGCGGCTGCTCAGGCTGACCCTGCGCCAGTACGAGGTGCTCGTGCTGCTGTCGCGAGGACTCTCGGTCAAGTCCATCAGCAGACAACTACGTATCTCCGTCCCGACCGTGAAAAGCCATACGTTGCAGCTCTATCGGCGACTCGCGGCCAAGAACAAGTCGGAGGCGGTCTTCATGGCGCGCGAGAAGGGCGCCGCACTGGCGACCGTCTCGTCCGATCCATGACACCCGTTACCGTTACCGCTCAAACGATGACATGCATGTCATGCGTCTACGGATACACGACCAGCGTCGGCCTGGCGTGACGATGCGAAGCCGGCAGAACGGGCGGCAAGGGTTGGCTGGTGAGCGCGCCGCTTGCTCCAGCCGACTTCACCACCGTCACTGGCACGGAAGTCTTGCGCATGATGCCCGAGGCAAGTCCGGCGCCGAAGCATGCCTTGATTCTCGACCACAGGTTCACGCCGATCACGATGCCATCGCAGTTCAAAGCCGTCGCCGCGCTAGCCACCGCTTGCGCCGGGCTGCCGACGCCAATCATCGCGGTATAGCGCACGCCGGAATCGTCGAGGATATTGCTCGCCTGCTCCAGCGCGCACTCACCATCCTGCGATTCCTGCTCGCGCAATGCCGCAAGCGAGTGAAAGGCGCTGGCCCGCGAATGCTCCAGCGGCGGCTGCACGTTCAGCAGCACCACCTCGGCCACGCCGCTCTCTCGATACAGGAACGCCGCATGGCGCACCGCGTCGAGCGCGCATTCCGAGCCATTCACCGGCACTAGTATCTTGATCATGATCTCCTCGGTCCATCCATATCCCTGACTCAAGGGTAAGCATGTGCTTATAGATATCGGATCAAAGGATTGCGGCCCGCAGTAAAAAGCCCGTAAAAATTTTCCCGCGCTGGCCGACCTCGTCCCTCCCGGTACGCTCACCCGCCGTGGCCGAGCCAAATTGCATGCGGACGATGGGCAGAAATTGGTTCTCGCATTACACTTTGCCCAATCAATGAGGCAATAAGCCAGACCCATGGACGATACCGACCGACAACTCATTGCCTTGCTGCGGGATGACGCTCGTATGCCCGTGGTGACGCTTGCCAGGAAGCTGCGCGTGGCGCGAGCCACGGTGCAGAACCGTCTGGCAAAACTGGAGAGCGAGGGGACGATCGTCGGCTACACGATCCGGTTGCGCCCCGAGGCCGAGGCGTTCCGTATCCGCGCCATCATGAGCATCGAGATCGAGGGCAACCACAGCGAGGACGTGCGGCGTGAATTACGCGGTCACCCGAACGTCGTGGCGCTGCACACCACCAATGGCCGCTGGGACCTGATGGCCGAACTGCGCGCGGATACGCTGGAGGCATTCGACCGCATTCTCAGTGCCATCCGCCTGATCCCTGGCATTGCCAATACTGAGACCAGCATCCTGCTTTCAACACTGAAGCTATAGGTGCCTGCCAGACCCGGCCTCAATCCACTGCCTCGGCAAGCGCGGCGTCGAACATGGCGGCGGTCAGTCCAAGCAGCAGTGCAATGGCAGACGCGATAAACCAGCGTACGGTCCTGCGATACTCGGACACCTCGTCGTCCTCAATGCGCAACGCGCGGAACAGCGACAGAATCTGCAGTGCCACGGCGGAGACGAGGCAAAACGCGGCGAACAACGCTCGGACGCTCCACTTCCCGGGGCTCTCGAAGCCCCAGAAACGCCAGAAGGCCAGCGAAAAACCCAGCAGCACGGTAATGGCCGTGATAATGCCCTGGCGATAGCCGGCCGGCACCATCTGCGGTTTGGGGCGGCTAACGGCATCTTCAGCGTCGTCTGCAGATTTATGCATTGATGGCCTCCAGGATCAGCGTTGGCCTAGTTGCTCGATGCCCTGTAGTCTAGCCCGCGCAATCGCCATGAACGCCGCTGCTATCCTGTCGCGTCAGTCACTGCCGCGGCAACATCGAACGCACGGCCGTGCCTTCGCGTACACCGCCGCGGGCGGTCTCTCGCCTGATGTGTAAATCGGTTTGACTTCGCGGCCTCCGTGGCAGATTGTGAGGAAGGCCGAGCTCCCTCCCTCGCGCGGAACCTGTACGTTCCGCCCACCCCCATCCCTGACACACAGTCGATGCTGGCGCTGACTGCCGGCCATCCTTTTGTGGATGGCTCGAAGCGTGTTCAGTCGAAGCAGCCGTCACGTCCGCGTCGCGCAGGCCGGTATCCGTGGAAGGCGCCGTCCCATCCGTGCATTGCTGCAGCAATCGCTGCGGCAGGTCGTCGCAATACGTCGTGAAGAAGGAGCTGCTGATGCATCCCAGAGCCTACCTGCCCATCACTTTGGGGCAACCGCTGGCTGTCGGCGCCATCGCGCTGATTGCAGGCGCTGCCGCTTACGCCCAACCCACGGCCACACCGGAGCAGAAGTTCCCGCCCGGCTATCTCGAAGCCGTCTCCACCGGCTACGAGAACGGCCAGACCACCACCTCGCCATCGCCGCCCGGCCAAGCCGTGACCGGACCGGCGGCACCACTGTCGCAGGCATCGTTCCTCGTCCCGCCAACACAGGCGACAACGACGTCCACCCAACCTCAGAAGAGCAAGAAACACCACTGAAGGCAGTGTGAAAGATCGATGCGTTCCGGCCAGGGGCGCATCGACGCAGGTAGACCTTTCCGTATCACGCAACCCCTGGATCCCGCATCACGGGCTCCAAATCTCAATTAATCCATCGCATTAAGAATGTCTTGCCCGCGATAAGGCTTCGGGCAACACGCCTTGTCGCCTTGCGATGAAGAACGTGCCGGCCGATCGTTTCTGGTCAGTCAGTGTCTACAACGCCGAAGGCTACTTCCAGTAGAAGCCCGGCCAACGCGTACCCCCTCAGCCCTACAAGTTCCCGGAAGCCCAACCGGCGGAGTGATCTACACCGAATACGTCTGTGCCCGCAAGCCACCTGCCGAAGGGGAGACAACGGGTACTGGTGCATGGCTAAATGACCCCATCGTGAATTGACCCCACGATGCAAGCATCTCGCCCGCGATCCCCCGATTTCGCGGGCGTTTTTTTTGCCGTTTTTCAGTCAATTCAAATTGACTTGTCGCAGATACAACCCAACCCGTCACTGCCTGACTTCCCTTTTTCCGACAATACGGAAAGCCCCCTAGGGATTTCACTGAGTTCGGCGTAAAAGACTCTTATACATCACAAGATGATGTTTCCCGAAAGGTTCGCGCAAGGCTAACGAAAGGCGATTGGAAGACGCTCCTTATAGATTCCCCCAGATCCAACGAGCCGCCGGTTCCTGCCACCAGGGTTCGCGGCCGTTGGCATTCTGAAAGGTAGGAGGAGAGCATGACCAGTCGATGCAGCGGCGTCCGCGCAGTGGAAGCGGACAGAGCCGAAGGACAGCCCGTGTGGCGCAACCAGAGCGGGGCCACCCGATGAGCCACGCCAAAGGATTCAAGAAGGACTACTACGGCGGCACGCTGATGGCACTGGTCGGACTCGCTGCCGTAATGGCCGGTCTGCAGTATCACACCGGCTCGCTCAGCCACATGGGCCCCGGTTTCTTCCCGGTAGCAGTGGGCGCGCTGCTGGCATTCGTCGGCGTCCTCATCGCCGTTTCCGCCCGCAACGACGAGCCCAAGGAAGACAAGCCTTCCGGTCACGGACACAGCCACGCTGCGCCGGACCTGCGCGGCACGGTTTGCATCGTGCTGGGCACGCTGGCATTCCTGCTGTTCGGCAAGTACGGCGGCATGATTCCGGCCACGTTCGCCATCGTCTTCATTTCCGCGCTCGGTGATCGCAGCAACAGCATCAAGCAGGCGTTCCTGCTCTCCATTGCCATGTGCGTTATTGCGGCAGTGGTGTTCTCGTGGGCGCTGCAGCTGCAGCTTCCGATGTTTACGTGGGGGGCGTGAGTACCATGGTTTCGAATGCATTACATGATCTCTGGTTCGGCTTTGGGGTAGCGTTCCAGGGCAGCAACCTGATGTGGTCGTTCTTCGGCGTGCTGGTCGGTAACCTGATCGGCGTGCTGCCAGGCATGGGCGCGCTTTCGGCAATCTCGATCCTGCTGCCGCTCACCTACGTCATGCACCCGGTGCCCGCCATCCTGATGCTGGCCGGTATCTTCTACGGCTCGCAGTACGGTGGGGCGATCGGCGCCATTCTGCTGAACCTGCCTTCGCACCCGCCACACGCGGTGACCTGTATCGACGGGTACCCGATGACCAAGGCTGGCAAAGGGGGCACGGCGCTGGGCATCACGATGATCTGCTCGTTCTTCGCCGCGTCGGTGGGCATTCTCGTGATGATCTTCGCGTCGCCGCTGCTGACGACCATCGCCTTCAAGTTCGGTCCCGCCGAGATCTTCTCGATCATGCTGCTGGGTCTGCTTGCCGGTTCGACGATGTCGCGCGGCTCTCCGCTGAAGGGCGTGGCCATGACGCTGTTCGGCCTGCTCTGCGGCGTGGTCGGCACCGACGTCAACACCGGCACGTTCCGCTTCGCGCTGGGCATTCCGGAACTGAGCGATGGTCTGGAACTCGTGGCCATCGCAATGGGCCTGTTCGGGGTGGCTGACTTCATCCTGAACGTGAACCGCATGACCGCGGTGACCTCCAACGCCAAGCTTCGCATTCGCGACATGCGTCCGAGCCTGGCCGAGCTGAAAGAGGCCTTCTGGCCGATGGTGCGCGGCACTGGCGTAGGCACGCTGTTCGGCGCGATGCCGGGCACGGGCCCGACGATCACGACGTTCGTGGCCTACGCACTCGAACGCAAGATCTCCAAGACGCCCGAGAAGTTCGGTACCGGCATGATCGCTGGCGTGGCAGCGCCGGAAGCGTCCTCGCACTCGAAGACGCAGGTGGACTTCATCCCGACGATGAGCCTGGGCATTCCGGGCGACGCCGTGATGGCGCTGATTCTTGGCGCGCTGATGATCCAGGGCATCGCCCCGGGTCCGCAGCTCATCAGCGACCACCCGGACATCTTCTGGGGCCTGATCGCCAGCTTCTGGATCGGCAACGTGATTCTGATGATCCTGAACGTGCCGATGATCGGCGTGTGGGTCAAGCTGCTGCAGGTACCTTACCGCTACCTGTTCCCCTCGGCGATGTTCTTCATCGCAGTGGGCGTATTCAGCACGCAGAGCAGTCTGTTCCAGATCTGGGAAGTGCTGGCCTTCGGCCTGATCGGCGCCCTGCTGATGTACCTGGAGTTCTCGGTCGCGCCGATCCTGCTCGGCTTCGTGCTCGGACCGATGGTGGAAGAGAACTTCCGCCGCGCCCTGCTGCTGTCGCGTGGCGACCTGGCCGTGTTCGTGGAGCGCCCGATCAGCTGCACGTTCGTGGTGATCTCGGCGCTGCTGCTGGCTGGCGTGACGTGGTCGGCCTGGCGCAATCGCGGGCCGAAGAAGACGGCCATCCAGGTGCTGGAATCGGAACTGGCGGTCAACGAGTAAGCCAGCCCATCGGGTTCGCAGTAACTGATGCGGCCGGATGCCTTCAGGGCATCCGGCCGCTTTCTCTTTTGGGCTGCCCAACTCCGTTTTGTATGCAATTTACGGATACAATGAAAACCGCCCGCGGACCAACAGCGAGGCGTTTCCGAATACGCACTACGCAATACGCAATACGCACTGGAGGACACAGCATGACGAACCAAGCAATCCCGGCCGAATACCTGGCCGCCCTCGAACCGATCCAGCACTATCTGGAAGCGCACCGCACCGGCCGCGCCGAGTACGTCCGCAAGGCCTTTCATGCCGATGCCCGCATCATCTCGTTCCGTGACGGCACCCTGCATTCGCTGACCGTGGAAGAATTCTCGGCCCGCTTCCAGGGCGAGCCCGCCGCAGACGAAGCGCAGCGCCGGCGCTTTATCGCCAGCTTTGACGTGGTCGGCAATGCCGCCACCGCCAAGGTCGTGCTGCAGTACCCCGAGGTAACGTTCACCGACTACATGAACCTGCTGCAGATCGACGGCGTCTGGAAGATCGCGAACAAAACGTTCAGCGCAGCACCGAAGGCACCAGCGCAGTAACGCCCCGGGGGGCGTAACAAGCCAGTCGAAATCGGCACATTTTCCCGCCGGGGCCACCTAGAATAGGTTCACACCGGCCATGGAAACTGGGAGGGAACGCCATGACACGCCTGCTTTCGATCTGGACGCTCTGCCTTGGCCTGGCGCTGGCCGGCTGCACCTACTACGGCTACCCTCCCGGCACGGTGCCCGCCAGCTACGACCGCTCGTTCTTCGCCGCCGCCGATGCCATGCGCGATCAGGGCGTGGCGATCGCGGTGCAAAACCAGGTCAGCGGCGAGATTTCCGGCGACCGCGGCGGCGTTCCGGTCTCGGCCTGGGTGCGCCAACAGCCGGACGGGAGCGTAAGAGTGCAATTCAACGCCAACGACTCCCGCGACCCAGACCTGGTGCACCGCATCTCGCAGAGCTATGACCGGCGCATGGGACGTTGATCTGGGCGCGGCTCAACCCGCGCGATAGATCTCGCTGGGTTCGATGAAGACGTAGACATCCCGCGCCTGCGGCACGCCGGGCATCAGCACCGCGAGGTTCATGGCGCTGCCGTTGATGGATTGCAGGAACGTCCAGCCGACGGTACGTCCACCCGCGCGAATCGCCACCGACTCGCCCGATGCAACGGTCAGACGCTTCATGCCAGGCACCACATCGATGGTGCGGGTCACCGTATCAAGGGCAGCCCGGGAGCCGAACAGCGCGCTGTCATGGGAAAGGACGGGGGAAAGGACGGCGGGGGCTGCGGTGCTGTCGGCAGGAACCGGGGCGGGGGCGCTCCATGCCAGTGCGGGGGCGAGCAGAAGCGCTGCGGTAAGCAGGGAGACGGTGTTGTTCTTCGTGGTCATGATAGGGATCTTGACCTTGCCCCGGATGGCAGTCCGCGGCAAGGCTGGCTTCGCCGGATTCTTGCCGGGCTGCCGATCGGGCTCTGTCAATCAGGGGCGATGCAGTCGTGGCACGGAGGGGCGATGTCTCCGTCGGGCTTCAGGATGTCTGGTGTCAACCCAGGTGACAGAGTAGCCCCATCTCATGAATTCATAAAATGACTTGATTTCACAAAACCAAGTCATTTTTTTCCGCTCATTGCGGCATACGCCACATGAAATGGGCCGCGCAATCGCATCGCGCCCGCATTCATACCCACCGCAAGGAAAACCAATACAATAGCGCCCCGCGCGGCGGACGCCCCTGGCTCCGCCTCTCCTTGCACCTCTGCCCTCATCCGGAATTTCATGATCGCAAACGCATGTGGTGTCGACTTCGGCACGTCCAACTCGACCGTGGGCTGGGTTCGCCCGGGCGCATCGACGCTCCTGTCGCTCGAGGACGACAAGGCGACCCTGCCCTCCGTGATCTTCTTCCATGCGGAAGACCCGCTGGTCAGCTATGGCCGCGCGGCACTGGCCGACTATCTGGCCGGCTACGAGGGGCGCATGATGCGTTCGCTCAAGAGCCTGCTGGGCACGTCGATGATGGATGACAGCACCGAAGTGATGGGCCAGGCCATGCCTTTCCGCAAGCTGCTGGCGCACTTCATCGGCGAACTCAAGGGCCGCGCCGAACGCGCCGCCGGCCGCGAGTTCACCTCGGCCGTACTGGGCCGACCGGTGCATTTCATCGACGAGGATCCCGCCGCCGACCAGCTTGCCGAGGACACGCTGGCCGAGATCGCCCGCGACGCGGGCTTCCGCGATATCGCGTTCCAGTACGAGCCGATTGCCGCAGCCTTCGACTACGAGGCCGGCATCGGCGGTGAAGAACTCGTGCTGGTGGCCGACATCGGCGGCGGCACGTCCGACTTCTCGCTCGTTCGCCTGTCTCCGGAGCGCGCCCGCCACATTGACCGCCGCGACGACATCCTCGCCAATGGTGGTGTGCATATCGGGGGGACCGATTTCGACCGCGCTCTGAGCCTCGCCAGCGTGATGCCGATGCTGGGCCTGGGCAGTGAGCTTCGCAACGGCAAGGCCATGCCTTCGGGCCAGTACTTTGACCTGGCGAGCTGGCACACCATCAACCTGGTTTACACACGCAAGGCCTGGTCGATCGTGATGGACAACTACCGCGATGCCGCCGACACCGTGAAGCTCGATCGCCTGATCCGGCTGATCCGCGAGCGCGCGGGCCACTGGCTGGCAATCCAGGTGGAAGCCGCCAAGATCGCGCTGTCTGCGGAAGCGCAGACCGTGGTCGACTTGGCCCGTATCGCGCCGGACACCACGCTCGCCATCACTCGCGAGACCTTCGACGAGTCCATCGCCAAACTGGTCGACAAGACCGCCACGACGGTGCAGGGCATGCTCAAGACGGCTGGCGTCAAGGCCGAGGCCGTCGACACGATCCTGTTCACAGGGGGCTCCAGCAGCGTGCCGCTGCTGCGCGAGCAGCTCGCGCAATTGCTGCCGGGCGCGCGCCGCGTGGAAGGCGACCTGTTCGGCGGTATCGGTTCGGGACTCGCGCTGGACGCGCTGCGCAAGTTCGGCTGAGCGCGTGTTCGCCGCACACGATGAAGTACACGCCTGCCGGGATTGGGCGAGATCGATTGCTTTCGATACTTGCGTGTCCACGTCCAGCAGGCTGGATTACTTGGCATCGCCGACCGTGGTGCAAACCACTTTTCCGCGCTAGCCGTAGCGCCACATCAGGCGCTCCACGGTACAACGATCCACGGGGACGTCCCCGCACTGGAGTCGACGCCACACCTTGTCGGCACGGTAGACCTGCATATTGGCTCGACCCCGCGTATCCCTCGGTGCCGGTCGATAAAGTCCTTCAAGACTTGAGATGCCACGAATAATTTAATGTGGTGATCTTAATGTTTCTTTAATCATCTAGCGCAAGAGCTGGCGGATGCACTAGTGTAGGAATTCTGGCATCCATTCTCTGGATACCAGCACAATGCGCGGTTGCGATACAAACCCGCAAGGTTACGCCTTGGGCTGGGAGGTATTCCTATGCTGGACAATACGCTGCACTTATCCCGATGCGCTATTCGTCAGCGGCAACCGCGCACACGTCGGCTCTGGCCACTGGGTACTGCGATATCCATCCTCTATGGCGTCGTTCCGCAGACGCTGGCGCAAACCATTGGCCCCGGGACCGTGACCTCCACGGTCAACGTCGGTAGCGGTACGACCACAATCGTGGGTGGTACATCGGTGACACCCGGTGGCACGGCTGCGCGCGTTACTGGCGGGACCCTCGTTGTGGATCCCAGCGCAGGGCCTTCTCCTGGCCCGGTGGTCCTCTCCGCCACCGCGTTCAACGCGTTTGCCATCTATGCGACTGGCGGAACCGTCAACCTCGGAACGGGCGGCATATCACTGTCAACGACGGGCGGCGCGTCCGCCGCGTTGTGGACGCAGAACACCAACACTTCGGCAACCTCAACTGGGGGCCTGAGTATCCATACGACCGGCGGATATGGCAATGTGAGCGGCGTACCAGTTGGCTCTTACGGCGCAGTGGCAAGCCATAACAGCAGCATCTCGCTGACAAATGCTTCGATTCTTACCGAAGGTTTGGGTGCGTCGGGCGCATACGCGTACGGCAGTCGCATCACGCTGAATAGCGTCACCATCGAAACGCGTGGCGGACTCTATTCGGATGCAACCGGCACCTACGGCGCTTACGGAGTCATCTCCAACGTGCTCAACGGCATCCGTGGATCGGTCTCGATGAATGGGGGCAGCATTCTCACCGCTGGCGGTACTGCCTACGGCTTGTTTGCTATTGGCTCGGACATTTCCGCGGCCAACGTCACGGTCAATACCAGCGGCAGCAACGCCTACGGTATCTTTGCGATTACCGGCTCCACGATCTCCGGCACTGGGCTGACCGTAACGGCAACAGGACCCTCTGCGTATGCAGTCTATGCGAATTCTGGGTCTACCATCACCTTGCAAGATTCGAGCTTCAAGACGACCGGAACCAGCGGCTATAGTCTGCTGAGTTATGGCCCCAACTCGCTCGTCACGGGCAAGAATGTCATCGTTACGTCGACGAATACCAACGCGCCTGGCGTTACCGCGTGGGGCACGACAAACACAGACGTCGTGCGTGTCAGCCTGACCGGCGGCTCCGTGCAGACCGAAGGCAATGGCTCATACGGCTTGTATGCGCGCGGCGCGGGGGCGCGCATCGACATTGACGGCACGTCAGTCACGACTACGGGACCGTCAGCCATTGCCGCCCGCGTGAATAACGGTACGCTAAACGCTACCAACGCCACTGTACAGGCAATGGGTACGGACGCTGCGGGCCTTGTCCTCAGCAGCGATACCGGCTTCACGGCAACTGCCACATGGAATGGCGGAACCTTGAGCAGCGCCCAATCGGATGCCATTGCGGTCAGTGGCGGAACCGCGCAGGTCGCGCTGAATGGCACGACGGTTACCGGCGCTCCGAACTGGCTGCATGTTTTAGGTACGACGACCCTTTCCGCAGGTTCGCTTCTCGCCCCGGATAACCCCACGCTCGTCGTGAACACATCGCCGACCGCCATCCCTGGGGCCGGCGTGCTGCAGACGCTAAGTAGCCCCGTGGCACCCATCAGCAGTTCGGTCACCACCGCCAATATCATCGCGTCTGGCGCGGTGCTGAACGGTGCAGCACTGACCGAGGCCGGCACCACGTCTAAGGTGTCACTGATCCAAGGGACCGTCTGGAATCTGACCGCAAATTCCAACGTGACCACGCTCACCAACGACGCGAGCCAAATCCTGTTCGGAGCGTCGACGGCTGGCGTCTTCAAGACGTTGACTGCAAACAGCTACACCGGGGCAAACGGCTTGATTGGCCTGAATACGTACCTAGGTACCGATGGATCGCCGTCAGACCGGCTCGTGATCGACGGCGGCTCGGCGACAGGCACAACGCGGCTGCGTATTGCCAACGCCGGCGGACCAGGGCAGTTGACCCAGGCGGACGGCATCCTGGTCGTTGACACGGTCAATGGCGCGACCACACTGCCTGGCGCATTCTCACTCGACGGCCGCGCCGTGGCTGGTGCCTACGAGTACCGCCTGTTCCGTGGCAACGCCGACGGTACCAATACCGACGCCTGGTACCTGCGCTCCGAGGCAAACCCGGTACCGCCGGCACCGCCGACGCCCCCCTCTCCCCCCGAACCGCTCTATCGCCCCGAAATCGCAGCCTATCTGGCCAACCAGCGGCTGGTGGGCGAGATGTTCGTACACAGCCTGCATGACCGCTTGGGCGAGCCTCAGTACGTCGAGGGCCAAGGTTTCAATCCCGATCAGGACAAGCCCCGTTCGGGATGGCTGCGCGCGGTGGGCAACTGGCTGGGCAGCAAGAGCGCAAACGGCATTTTCACCGCCCGCACCAACACCTTCATGATGCAGGGCGGCGCCGAACTGGCCAAGTGGAAGATCTTCGGCAACGGCGCCGACCGCGGCCACCTCGGCCTGATGGGCAGCTACGGCTACGCCAACACCAACGCCAACGCACAGAACAACCCGTTCAGCGCCAAGGGCACCGTCGAGGGCTGGAGCGTGGGTGGCTACGCCACGTGGTATCAGAACGACGAGAAGAAACTCGGGGCCTACGTCGACACCTGGCTGCAGTACGGCTGGTTCACCAACCACGTCGATGGGCAGTACCTGCCATCGGTGCGCTACAACGCGCAAGGCTGGGCCGCGTCTGGCGAGACCGGCTATGCGGTGCCGCTGCGCAATGACTGGGTCATCGAGCCGCAAGGCCAGTTGATCTATGTCGGCTACAACGAATCCGACATCACCGAACCCAACGGTACCAACGTCACCGGCGCCAACTCGCACGGCTGGATCACCCGGCTTGGCGCGCGCTTTCATCGTACGTTCTTGCGCGCTGACGACCGCAAGATTCAGCCATACCTGACGCTGAACTGGTGGCACACCAGTGTGTCCAGCAGCATCTCGTTCAACGACCTGCCGCTGGGCAGCATGTATCCGAGCAACCGCTACGAGGTGAAGCTCGGTGTGAACGCGGATCTGGGCAAACGCTGGACAGCATGGTCCAACGTGTCGGGCGCCTGGGGGGCGCAGAGCTTCTACCAGTACACGCTGCGCGCCGGGATCAAATATGCCTGGTGAGTGCTGATTCCTGAAGCTCAAACAGGAACGCGTCGGCATAGTTCTCGGCGGTGACATCCGGCCATCCGGAGCACCCGATCAATACGGCACGACTCAAAGGACGCTCGTACGCCATGGTGCCGTTTGGTCATTCGCTGAAAGCGTGGATGTCCTCTGCGCAAGCCGCAAATCATCCACGGTAGCCCGGGACTGCAGTTCCGAACCTCGCCGACCGCGCCCGCGCAAACGCGGCACGGATGCATTCCCCAACAGCTTCCTGGCACCGAAACCCCCGCAAAGATCTCCGAAACGTCTGAAATCATTCGCCTCTATTCCGAGGCGGGGCGGAGTTGGATCAAGGTCTGCCGACAGGTGTTGCGGCGTGAACGCAGCACGCAAGCCTGTAGAGCGTGAACCGCACATCGGGCCAGAATGTGCCGTGTCCCATATCGTTCGCGGGGCACGCGCCGGCTGCCGCCTAGCAGCTACCATTCAGGAGCAATTCATGATTACGCGTGACGTGATTCCCCAAATGCTGACCCGTGGCACTGCCATGTTCGAGCAGGGCGCCATGCAGGGCAGTTCGCAAAAGACGTTCCATCATGTCATCGACATCTATCTGAAGGATTCAAATGCCTTCATGAACACGTACTTCGCGCGCTATTTCGAATGGCAGGGCATCTGCCGGGAGCGCTGGTTCCATGAATGCATCCATGGCAACCTGCTCGCGGCCGGTGGCACATTCGTGACCAAACGCGCCCATCAGGAATATGTCGAAGAAACGTTTCCGTTCCAGCGTGTCGATTGCCACCTCAACACGTTCCAGGTTCGCCAGTGCTCGGCTTATCTGCTGTTTCGTTTCAGCGTCGAGGGCCGTCCTGTGTCGCTGGGCTACCAGCAGATCGTATTCGCGGGCAAGGACAAGCGGATCACCCGCTTTCCGCGCGAGATCATCGAACGGGTCAAGGAATATGAACTGATTGCTTCGCCATTTGCCAACTAGGTGGGCATCGTAGTCGCAGTCTGAAGTCAGCCCGCGACTCGGGTCTGGAGTGGTTGATCCAGGCCCGAGTCGCACGGCCTGAAGCGCGGCAGACGCAGGGTAAAGGTCGTGTACGCGCCAAGCTGAGACGCGCATTCGATGCGTCCGCCGAACGCTTCCATGACGCGGCGACAGAAGGACAATCCCAGCCCGTGACCGCGGCCATGTGCCTTGGTTGAGAAGAATGGCTCGAAGAGACGAGGCAGAATACTCGCTGGAATCCCTGGGCCAGTATCGTGAAACCGCATCAGGTAGTAATTGCCCTCGATCTCGCCAGAGATTTCAATATTGCCGCTGCCATGCGAGTGAATCGCATACAGGCTGTTCTTCAGCAGGTTAAACAATACGTAGATCAGAAGCGTGTCGGAGCCAACGAACTTCCAGTCGTCGGCGAAACCGCGGATGTGCACACGCGCACGCTCCTCTGGCATGAGCGGATAGCGCTCAATAGCCGCAGCCACGCACTCGGCGAGCCCGTGGGGCGCAAAGGTGCTGCGGTCGAGTCGCTCGAGCGTCAGCGATGCCAATGTCATGTCGATCACGGCACTGGTGCCGTCAACCTCTCGTGACATCCCGCCGATCAACTGCTTCGTCCGCTCGATTTGCCCAGGGCGCATTCTGTCTTCGAGGATGCCGTTCTCCACCGCGGCGATGTAGCCCTGGTGCAGGTGCGGCCACGCATTCTCGACTTCCTGCAATTGCATGCGAATAGTCGCTAACGGTGTGCGCACTTCATGCGCGACGGTCGCGGCGAGAGAGTACGGCCGCATGAGGTCGTAACGTACAACGCTGAACGCGATAACGCCGAGGCTCAGCACAATGAAGAACACGCCCGGCGGATAGAACCTGGCCCCGAAGTTCACGGCATAGTCAACCGCGGCGAGAGAGAACAGTCCCAACGCAAGCAGGCACAGGCCGAAGCGGCGTCGGCGCTCGGCGGTCGCGTTTGCGCGCGCCTTGAGCAGCAGCCATGCGCAGCGCAGGGCCAGCGCCACGGTCTGCATGATGTGTATGGGATGCAGTAACCCTGCTTTCGGATACTTGCCGAAGTAGAGCGTGTAGTAACCCGACACGACCAGATCGCTACTCATCAACAGTACCGAAAGCACCAGACTCACGCCGTAGGCGGCGATCAGAAGGGGCCATTCCTTGCGAGATTCTGTCACCTCGCAGACAAAGTGATAGAACGTCGTGGGCAGGAACAGGATAAACAGATAGCCGAACCGCGCCACCTGCATGGCTCCGTCTGGAGTCTCGGTCCCGAACAGGAACGCCCATGAGCCTTGCCAGGCGAACGTCATCGCGCACAGCAAGAAGAATGAGGTCGACACGCGCGTCACGCCCTGGCTCGATAGAACATATAAGCCGTAACCAAGGAAAATCGCCGAAACGAAAGAAGGCAGGATTGCGTACATGTCGGGGCATCCGTCGGAAACGGTGTGCCACTCAATTGGACGAGGCAAGATGGTACGGTGGGATTGCTAAGTCCGAATTGAATTTGTTTTCATTCTGTTGTAATGGATCGTTAACTCGTAGACCGAAGGGGAAGTACGGGTCGACGGCTTTACGCCCGGTGTTATCGCGATCGCCGGATAAGCGACTCGCCCGATGCCGGAGCATCGGCGCGGGACTCGCGCTGGACGCGCTGCGCAAGTTCGGCTGAACGCGCAGCCGCCGCGCACTGGTATCAGGGCAGCCGTTCGCTGCCCACTTCCTGCATCGGCGTCTGTTCGTGCGCGTGGTGCACGCGATTGCGACCGCTGCGCTTTGCGGTATAGAGCAGCCCGTCGGCACGAGACATCAGCGCATCGAGCGATTCCAGCGGTTGCCACACCGCCACACCAAAGCTGGCCGTCACACGCGGGCTATCCGGCAGCGTCTCGAAACGCGCGCGCTCGAGGGTCTCCCGAATCTCTTCGGCGATATGGATCGCTTCCTCCCCGGTCGTCCGCGGCAATAGCACCGCGAACTCCTCGCCCCCAAGCCGGCCGGCGATTCCCCGCGCGCCCACCACGCGCCTGACGATCCGCGCGAACTCCACGAGTATCGCGTCGCCACTGGCGTGACCGTGGTTGTCGTTGATGAGCTTGAAGAAATCAAGGTCCACCAGGATCAGGCCGGGCACCCCACCATTGGCCCGCGAAATCGTCGCGCGCGCGAGTTCCTCGAAGCTTCTCCGGTTGTGAAGCCGCGTCAGCGCATCCGTATCCCGCTCGTGCTGGATCCGTTCGATCAGCGCGTGAATCTCGGAGCCCAGCAGCACCAGGCTGAAGAAGACATTGAAGAGCGTCTGGCCTACCTGGAAATACGTCCAATAGCTCGAAAATGCCCTGCCGCATTCGTCGGTGTGCGGAGGTGCGCTCGTGCTCAGCAGCAGCCGCACGCCGAGGTTCACCGTAAAGGCGACGAAAACCCAGTAGATCGCTCGATCCGCCACGCTGCCCCGCCGCAAGCCGCCAAGCTGAGCCAGCGCAATGCCGAAGATCAGCGCGGCGCCAACGTTGTGTACATATATCCGCGCCGTCAGGTCAGGTACCGCGAAATGGAAGTACGCGAGCAGCGAGAACTCGACGATGGCCACCCCCGAACAGGCGGCCAGTGCGGTGGTGGATTCGACATGAGCGCGCCACAGCAATCCGCACGCGATCAGCATCGTGCTGCCGATGTAGAACGGCGCGGCGACGAGCGTCGTCCAGACGGAATCGCTCGGCGGAGACAGGACCTGAATGGCCACCGCCACGGCATAAAGCGCAAAGGACACCCCGAACGCCAGCAGGTGCTGGCTGCGGAGCTGCCGCCAGACCACCAGGAAGCAGCCAGCGAAGATCAGCGAGACCGCAGGGTTGATCAGGGATAGTTGGTTGCAGAACGACACGGGGGCGCAAGGGCTTCTGTGAGAGCGGCTGACAATGGCTCTGACGAATCAGAACGTGATGTCCGCCGCAAGCACCGCACATACGCGCGGGCCGAAACTGCTGATACCCGTCAGCGTGAGGTTGTGATGGTGAATGATCTGCCCTGCAGACAAGGCCGCATTCGAAACAGTGGTGTGACCATCTTCGATCAGCCTCACCGGATAGCCCAGCGCCAGCGCACGCCGCGTGGTGGTATCGACGCAGTACTCGGTATGCATGCCGCAGATTACCAGGTGCGTCACCCCGTGCTCCTTCAGCGTCGCCTCGAGTGTCGTCCCGAAGAAAGAATCCGGCGTGGTCTTGCGGATGCGCAGGTCGCTCTCCAGCGCAGTCAGCCCATTTGCGAGCTGCCAGCGCGCGGAGCCATACGGCAGGTAGTCGTCCACCGATTCATGCTGGACAAATATGACGGGCACGCGCGCGGTGCGCGCCTTGCTGGCAACATCGTTGATGCGGTCGATGACGTCGCGGTGGGCGAGCGGGGCCTCATCGCCTTCGCACAGGCCTTGCTGGACATCGATGACGAGTAGGGCCGCTGTCATGGCAGATAAGTCGGAGACCTTGATCGCTCAATCATGCCATGAAACAACGAACGGGACCGGTGCTGCACGACCGGTCCCCCACCTTAGTGGGTGCCTCCAGTGCGTGCGTCCGTTCTTCCGTTCGGCCGCGCGTCCCCGGCAGATCGACGGGCGACGCGGCGGCGCTGCGAGTCAGGCCCCCGAGGCGATCAACGGATGCGCGGCATTGCCCAGGGCGGTCAGGACCTCGGCCGGTCCGGGCCTGGCAAGCAGAAAACCCTGCGCGCGGTCGCAACCGATCTCGCGCAGAAACTGCAGTTGGGCGATGTTCTCCACGCCCTCGGCCACCACGGTCAGGCCAAGCGCACGGGCCATGGCAACGATCGCGCGAAGAATCGCACCGTCGCGCTCCCGCTCGATCACAGCGGTCAGGAAAGAGCGATCCACCTTGACGGTATTGACCGGCAGCGTCTGCAGATAGGTAAACGAGGAATAGCCCGTTCCGAAGTCGTCGATGGCCAGACCGACACCGCGGCGCGCCAGTTCGCCAAGCACCAGCTCGGTCACGCCGTTTCCGGTCATGGCCATGCTCTCCACCAGTTCAAGCTGCAGATGCTCCGGCTGCATGCC
Organism: Cupriavidus sp. HMR-1; assembly: GCF_000319775.1. Taxonomy (NCBI): domain Bacteria; kingdom Pseudomonadati; phylum Pseudomonadota; class Betaproteobacteria; order Burkholderiales; family Burkholderiaceae; genus Cupriavidus; species Cupriavidus sp. HMR-1. Next base: position 4,566 of record NZ_ANKP01000023.1, on the reverse strand, counting down.
GGCGTCGCTCAGCACATCGGAGACGTCATGCAGGAAATGCTCGTGGCGGATCTGCCTGGCAGACAGGTTGACCGACATGCGGCCGAATTCGAAGCCCGACCGGAGCCAGGCCGCACCCTGCCGGCACGCCTCGCGCAACACCCAGGCGCCAATCGGCACGACCAGGGCCGATTCCTCGGCCACATCGATGAAGGCACCGGGTGACAGCAGCCCGCGCGTCGGATGCTGCCAGCGCAGCAGCGCTTCGACGCTGACGATCCTTCCCGAGCCCAGGTCGTAGATCGGTTGATAGTGGAGGCGAAACTCGCGGCGCGTCAGCGCGCGACGTAGTTCGCTCTCGAGCGCCATGCTTTCCTTCGCGGACGAAGTCATCTGCGTGGCGAAGAAGCGGAAGGTGTTCTTGCCTTCCTGCTTGGCTTCGTACATGGCGCGGTCGGCCTGCATCAACAGTTGCTGCTGATCCGTGCCGTCGTCCGGATAAATGCTGATTCCGATGCTCGGCGTCACGAACACGCTGCGCCCGGCCGCATCGATTGGCTGACCAACCACCTCCAGCAGCACCTGCGCGATATGCGCGACATGACGGATGTCCTCGATCTCCTCGACAACGATCGTGAACTCGTCCCCGCCAAGCCGGGCCACCGTGTCGCTCTCGCGCACGGCATGCTTGAGCCGCATGGCAATGATCCTGAGCGCGTCGTCTCCAGTGCCGTGCCCCATCGTATCGTTGATCATCTTGAAGCGATCGAGATCGAGGAACAACACGGCCACACGTCTGGACGCGCGCCGGGCGCGAATGATGGCCTGCTTGAGCCGCTCGCTGAACAGCGTGCGGTTCGGCAGGTCCGTCAGCGGATCGTGCATGGCCAGATGGTTCAGGCGCTCTTCCGCGATACGGCGATGCGTGATGTCCGAGAAGATCGCCGCGTAATGCGTGCATTCGCCGGCCTGATTGCAGATGCTGGAGACGGACAGATGCTCGAGGTACAGCTCGCCGTTCTTTCGGCGATTCCAGATCTCGCCCTTCCAGTGACCTTGCGCGCGCAACTGGCTCCACATTTCCTGGTAAAAGGATGGACCCTGGCGCCCCGAACTCAGCATCCGCGGCGTCCGGCCGATGGCCTCGTCGAGCGTGTAGCCGGTCAGTTGCGTGAAGGCTGGATTCACCTGCTCGATCACGCCGTTCAGATCGGTCACCATCACGCCGTCGAGCGTCGATTCGAATACGCGATCGGCCAGCCGCAGATGGTAGTTGGATCGCCGCAGTGCCTCGTCGCGCTCGTGCAGCGCCGTCCGTAGCTCATGCACGTACTCGTGTTCGATACCGCACAGGATGTCCGACAGGCTTAGCAGACCCGTCAGCTCGCCTTGATCGTCGAGCACGCCAACGTGACGCAAGCGATGGTCCGAAAGAAACTTCCGGGCCGAATACAAGCTGTTGGAATGCGCCAGCGAATGCAGGCGACGACTGGCATGATCCGACACGATGCCGTCGAGCGCGTTGGCGGCAGCCAGCCGCACGACGTCGCGCTCCGTCAGGATGCCGTACTCGTCGTCGGGAAAGCGGACGACTACGGCGCTCAGTCCGCCCGAACGCATGACACGCATGACTGCAGCCAGTTTCTCTTCCGGGTCGACGATGACCGGCGGCGGAACCTTGACCGAGTGAATCGGGCGAAGGCGCAGAAAATACTCGGCGCCCTGATTCATGACGAGGTCGGTCTGCGACAACATGCCGAGCGGACGCCCACTGTCATCCACCACCAGGCAATGGCGGATGCTCTTGCTCTTGAAGTACAGCGCGGCATCGCCGAGCCTGGTGCGGCAGTCCAGCGCCAGTACGGGATGACTCATCAACTCGGCGATGGGGCGCGACAGCGCATCACTCATCTCGCCGAGCGCCAGCGCGTCCCGCTCGGTCCAGATGCCGACGACCTGCCCCTGGTCCACCACGACGATCGAGCTGCAACTGCGCTGCGCCATCATCGCGACAACTTCGCTGACACTGGTGCGCGGGCCGCACTCCAGGATGGATCTCGATATCAGGTGATCGATTTCAAGATCCAGCGTGTGTTGTGGCATTTCTCTCCCCGAAAACGCTTCTGCCTTGCATGAAAATGCCGGCAGCGTAGCGACGGGAGGGCTGCGAAACCTTGATTAAGGTCAAACTGCCCCGGAGCCCGAGCCATGTCCCCTACCAAGGTACGGTAAAGAAATCGGCCATCCAGCCGATATTCGATATTGGGGGATTTTCGTTATGGCTTGCGACGGGTGGTGGCCTGGGCTGCGAACGCCTTCCACTCCCGGAAGACCGTATCCAGGCACGCCGCCGAATCACAGGCGTCCCGCTTCTTGCGGAACGCCGCGATTTCCGACTCGGTGATGGATCCAGCCTTGAGTTGCCGCTGCTGATCAGCAAAGATGCGCTGGTAGCCCATCGAGAACAGCGCGGACTCGCAGATCATGCGATGCGCCGGCACCGGTCGGGCAGACACGACGGACGGATCGCAGTCGATGTCGGTGGCATGCGCGTTGCCGAAAGCCAGGAGACCAGTGACGGCCAGGCAGCGGAACACGCAGTGGATGTGCGCGAGGTGGATGGTGCGAAACGTGCGGGTCATAGTCGATACGGGGAAAGCCTGAAAGCTGGCAGGTGTAGAATCCCGGCCTTCAATCGCCCCTGGAAACTTAGCATGAAGATGGACGCCTTTCCCTTTGGCACGACCGACTGGTCGCAGATTGAACGCACCGAGCACAAGGGAGAAACCGGAGCGGCTTACTGGCGCACGCAGTACTTCGGCGACGGCGACCGCCGGGTGCGTGTGCGCATGGTCGAATACTCGCCGGGATACCTCGCGGACCACTGGTGCAAGAAGGGGCACGTCCTGTTCTGCCTGCAGGGCGAACTGGAAACGACGCTCGCAGACGGCCGTCAATTCATGCTGCGGCCGGGCATGAGCTATCAGGTCGGCGACGACGCCGAGGCCCATCAGTCCCGTACCGCGACGGGTGCCACGTTGTTCATCGTCGATTGAAGCAGCGGGGACGCCCTGCCATCCGGCCCGGGTACCCCATTGCGAGACATTACTGAGCCTTGCCTGCGGGCGATGCCATGCTTTGCAGGCCGATGGCCTTGCCGCTGGCATCCGTCACGCGCGCCAGTTCCCGATACGCGTTCGCCTGCACCTGTCCGGGCAGCGGCACGAACTTCGCTTCGCGGGCGAGCTGGTCGCCGTGGAGATAGCCCCAGGTGACGAACTTCATGGCCTCGAGCGTGCGCTCACCGGCGCGGCTGACGGCCGGCACGACGACGAACGTCCCCATGGTGATCGGCCATGCGTCGGCGCCCGCCTGATTGACCAGGCTGGCCGTGAAATCGCCCTTCCGGTTCCAGTTGCTGTGCACCACCGCATCGCGGAATCCGCCCACCGTGGCGCTGACGAAGTTGCCATCTGCATTGCGCAGTTGCACCGGATTCAGACCTTCATCCAGCACGTAGTTGTAGTCGATGTAGCCGATAGCGCCACGGTTGCTCTGGACCGCCTTCACGACCTCGCCACTGCCTTTGGCACCGGTGTAGCCGGCCGGCCATGAGAACGCGGACTTGGTGCCATACGTCGACTTCCAATCGGCACTCACCTCGCTCAGATAGGCGCTGAAGTGATAGGTGGTGCCCGAACCGTCGGCACGCACCACGGGGTGGATCTTCAGGTTCGGCAGGGCGAGCCCCGGATTCACGGCACGGATCTCCGGCGCATCCCAGCTATCGACCTTGCCCAGGAAAATCTTCGCCAGCAAATCGCCGGTCAGCTTCAACTGGCCCTTCGGGACGGAAGGCAGGTTGATCACCGGAACCGCAGCGGTAACGACGGTCGGCACACAGACCAGCCCGGACTTGCTTGCTTCCTGGGGAGACAGCGGCACATCCGACGCGCCGAAATCGACCTGCCCTTCCCGGATACGACGAATACCTTCGCCCGATCCAACCGCCGCGTAATTGAGCCGGGTGCCGGTGGCCGCGGCATAGCCTGTCGACCAGACGCGATAGACCGGCGCGGCCGCCGTCGAGCCCGCGCCCTGGATATCAGCGGCTACGGCAGTGGACGTGATGAGCGCCAAGCCAAGAATGGCCAACGCAGTGCGCTTGAGCATGATCGTTCATGGAAAGTGGGCAGCCGGCATTGTAGCGGCGCAAGAGCAAGATCTTTCGGATCGGCTTGCTGTCTGGATTGATCAAATGATCGGGGCATGACATCTCCAGAGGCGTCGCGGTTGCCCGGGATACCTCTGGACTGTCTGGGCACGGAGCCCTGGGTCCCGCGTCAGTTCCCGCTCAGGAACAGGCCTTGCCGTGATCGGGCTTGTAGCCCTTGGCCTTGGCGTCGGCCTCTGACATGTACGCGCCGCTCTTGGTCTTGCCGTAGTAGCGATCGGACGGGCAGTGGTAGACCTTGGTCGACGAGTTGACCCAGACCTGGCCAGGGCCTCCGCCCGGGGCGGCGGCGGTGGTCTTTTTCTCGGTGGCAGTGGCGGGGGCCGCAGGGGCGGCGGCCTTGGGCGCGGGTG
>NZ_ANKP01000022.1:0-68140 GCF_000319775.1 Cupriavidus sp. HMR-1 | reverse complement strand
GCGGGGAAGGGGCCGGGACGCGCGGTGGTGGCGGGTCCCGGCGAATCAGATCGCTTTCTGCGGTCTCAGGCGGTCTTGGGCGGTCTTGCGCGGTGACCCTTGGCGCTGGCCTCAGGCGGCAGCGCGCATGCGGTCCACTTCGGAGGCCGGGATGTCGGTGGCCTCGCGCAGCAGGCGGAAGTCGAAGTCAATCGAGGCGAACGGCTTGCTCACGCCATGCTTGTCGAGCCGCGCGGCGTCCCCGACGCGCTCGACCGCCGGCACCAGACCATCGCGGCTGGCAAAGGCGAAGTCATCCCACAGGTACTCGTCGCCATCGATGTTGATCTGCGTGGTCAGCTTGCGATGGCCGGCGGCGGATACGAAGAAGTGAATATGTGCGGGGCGGCGGCCGTGGCGGGCCAGCAGGTTCAGCAGGCGCTGCGTCGTGCCCTCGGGCGGGCAGCCATAGCCCATCGGCACGATGCTGCGGAACTGGTAGCGGCCGTTGGCATCGGTGACGATCGTGCGGCGCAGGTTGAAGTGGGACTGGCTCTTGTCGAAGAACGAGTAGTTGCCAAGCAGGTTGGCGTGCCATACCTCGACCTTCGCACCGGCCAGCGGCTTGCCGTCGGTGTCGTAGACCGTGCCCTGCATGAACAGCACCTCGCCTTTGTTGTCCTCCGTGCCGTCGTCGAGCCGTGCGAAGCCGGTGGATTCGGGCGCGCCGGCTACATACAGCGGACCTTCGATCGTGCGCGGTGTGCCGCCGGTCAGGCCCGCGCGGGCTTCCGCCTCGTCGGCGCGGATGTCCAGGAATCGCTCCAGACCCAGGCCGGCGGCCAGCAGGCCCAGCTCGTGGGTGGCGCCTGCCTCGGCGAAATACTCGATGCCCTTCCAGACCTCGGTGGCGCTCAGATCCAGATCCTCGATCGCCTTGAACAGATCGGTGGTCAGCCGTACCACGACCTGTTGCACGCGTGCGTCCGGGGTGCCTTGCGTGGCGGTGTGTACGAGGAACTGCTTTACCAGCGCTTCGATGTCAGCGTGCGTCATGTCTCACTCCGAAATGTCTCTTTGGTGGGGGTCGAATGATCGGTTGGTTAATGCTCTGTGGGTATAAACCCGTATCGAGGATTGCCGTCCGACTTGTTGCGGAGCATAGTTCAGGGGTGTTTGGGCAGTCCAAGACTGATTGAGTATCCGGACGATACCTGTGAGGTATAGCGTTGGAATTGAGACATTTGAGGTACTTCGTGGCCGTGGCCGAGGAGCGCAACTTCACGCGCGCCGCGGAGCGGCTGCATATCGCCCAGCCCCCGCTGTCGCGCCAGATCCAGCAACTGGAGGAGTCGCTGGGCGTGTTGCTGTTCGAGCGCAACGCCCGGCCGCTCAAGCTGACCGATACCGGGCGCTTCTTCTACACCCACGCCCTGCAACTGCTGGCGCAGACCACCGAACTTGAGGCGATGATGCGCCGGGTTGGCAAGATCGAACGGGCGATGTCGATCGGCTTCGTGGGCTCCACGCTCTACGGCATGTTGCCGCGCATCATCCGCCGCTTCCGGACCGAACACGCCGAGATCGAACTGACGCTGCACGAGATGTCGACGATGGACCAGATCAAGGCACTCAAGGAAGGGCGCATCGATGTGGGCTTTGGCCGCATCCGGCACGAAGACCCGGCCGTCCGCCGTGTGGTGCTGCGCGAGGAACGCATGATTGTGGCCTTGCCGGTGGGGCATCCGCTGTCGATCGGCAGGAAGATGCTGGCGTTGCCGGATCTGCTCGAAGATACGCTGATCATCTTCCCGAAGGCGCCACGCCCGAGTTTTGCCGACCAGGTGCTGGCGGCGTTTCACGACCGCGCGTTGCGTCCGGGCCGCATCCACGAGGTACGCGAGTTGCAGATCGCGCTGGGGTTGGTGGCGATGGGTGAGGGCATCTCAGTGGTACCCAGCAGCGTTTACGGCCTCAAGCGTGACGATGTGACCTACGTTGAGCTTGATGATGCGAAGCTGGTGTCGCCGATCATCATGAGCATGCGCACACTGGACGAATCCGAGGACCTGCGTGCGATGCTGGACATGATCTACCGGCTCTACGAGGAAATCGGCATGGAGTACATTCCGCCGGCCCAGGAGTGACTACGCTTGCTGCAGGACCCATGCGATCGCGCGGGCCAGGTACGGCGAGGTGTCGCCCGAGCGGTAGCTCATGATCACGGGTGAGACGAAGCCCGGAGCGTTGATCGGCACATAGCGCACATCGTCACGATGCAGGCGCTGCACCGAGGACGGCACGAGCGTGATACCTAGCCCGGCGGCGACGAGGCCGAGCGCAGTCTGCAGTTCGTTGGCCTCCTGCACCACGCGGGGCTGCAACCCTTGGCCGCGGAACAGCGACAGCACATGATCGGCGTAGCTTGGCCGTGGCCGGGCAGGATAGAGGATCAGCGGCTGTCGGGCCAGCGCGTCGGCATCGAAAGGAGCGCTGGGGGTGGGCGCCGTGCCCGGGATCGCCGCCACCAGCGATTCGGCCATCACCACCTGCTGGACGATCGCCGGGTCGTTGAACGTGAGACGCCCGAAGGCCAGATCGATCCGCCCGGACTTGAGCGCTTCGAGTTGCTGTACCGTGATCATCTCGGTCAGGCCGACCTCCACCTGGCTATCGTCGCCACGCAGTTCGCGGATCAGCTCCGGCAGCACCCCGTACAGCACCGACGGAACGAAGCCGATGCCGAACCAGCGCTTTTCGTTGCGGCCGATGCGCCGCGTGCTCTCCAGCGTCTCCTCCAGTCGCTGCGTCAGTTGCAGCGACTGCTCGAGCAGGAAACGGCCCGCTTCGGTCAGCCTCAGGCCCCGCCCGACACGATCGAACAACGCCACGCCGACTTCTTCCTCGAACTGGCGGATTTGTCGGGAAAGTGGCGGTTGTGCCATATGAAGCCTTTCGGCCGCCCGTGTCACGTTGAGTTCCTGGGCAACCGTCTGGAAGTAGCGGAGGTGGCGGAGTTCCATGGTGATGGCGATCACGGTGGGTTTTCCTCTCTCCCGCAGGAAGGAGAGAGGCGAGAATCCTGGCATACCGAAAAGGTATGGAATGAGACATCTTCGGTCTTGGACGCCTAGCAAGTCAAGGTACATACTCCGTGCACGAGACTAATTTGCATGGAAAAGGTATGACAGCGGGTATGACAGCGACGATTTCTTCCATCGAGGCCATTCTGGTCGATCTGCCCACGATCCGGGCGCATCAGTTGGCCATGGCCACGATGCAGCAGCAGACGCTGGTGATTGTGCGGCTGCGCTGCAGCGACGGGATCGAGGGCATCGGTGAGGCCACTACCATCGGCGGCCTGTCATACGGCGACGAAAGTCCCGAGGGCATCAAGCTGACGATCGATACCTACCTGGCGCCGGCACTGGTCGGTCAGGACGCCACCAATGTCCACGCCGCGATGGCGCGCCTGAACAAGGTCGCGCGCGGCAACCGGTTTGCCAAGTCGGCGCTGGAATCGGCCATGCTCGACGCGCAGGGCAAGCGTCTGGACGTGCCGCTGGCCACGCTGCTGGGTGGCGCGGTGCGCGACACGCTGCCGGTGCTCTGGACACTGGCCAGCGGTGATACCGCACGCGATATTGAGGAAGCCGAGCGCTTCCTGGGGGAACGCCGCCACAACACGTTCAAACTCAAGATCGGTCGCCGCAGCGTGCGTGAGGACGTGGCGCATGTCTCGGCGATCAAGCGCGCGCTGGGCGATCGCGCCCGCGTGACGGTGGACGTGAACCAGGCCTGGAACGAAGCCGATGCCGCCACCGGCATTGCCATGCTCGAAGCGGCCGGCATTGACCTGATCGAACAACCGACGCCGCGCGAGCAACGCACGGCGCTGGCGCGTCTGGCCGCCCGTTTCGTGGTGCCGATCATGGCCGACGAAGCCGTGACGGGCCCCGAGGATGCAATGGAACTGGCGCGCCTGGGCGCCGCCGATGTGTTCGCGCTGAAGATTGCCAAGTCCGGTGGCATCTTCGGCATGTTGCGGACTGCGGCTGTGGGCGATGCGGCAGGTATCGCGCTCTACGGCGGCACGATGCTCGAAGGCAGCGTCGGCACAATCGCCGCGGCGCACGGCTTCTGCACGCTGCCGCAACTGGCATGGGGCACGGAATTGTTCGGCCCGCTGCTGGTGAAGGACGATATCGTTGTCGAGCGCCCTGTGTTCAAGGACTTCTCGCTGCATCTGCCGCAGGGTCCGGGGCTGGGTCTGGCAATCGACGAAGACAAGCTTGCGCACTATCGTCGCAAGTCCGCCTGATTGCCTGATTGGCCCACCACCTAACCGCATCCTTCAAGAACAAGGAGACCCCAATGCTGTTTCTCGTCAGGATGGACGTTCAGATTCCGCATGATTTGCCGGCTGCCGAGGCCGATGAGATCAAGGCACGCGAGAAGGCCTACTCACAAGACCTGCAGCGCCAGGGCAAATGGCAGGCGCTGTACCGCGTGGTGGGCGAGTACGCCAACTACAGCCTGTTCGACGTAGAGTCGAACGATGAACTGCACACGCTGCTGTCGGCGCTGCCGCTGTTCCCGTACATGAAGATCCACGTCACGCCACTGGCCAAGCACCCGTCGTCGATCCGCTGATCGGCGCGCTCACAAGAAGGAATGGAGACAATGAAGTCCTTGCTGCAACGGTCGAACGTTCTGTCGGCCGCCCTCGCTGCCACGATGCTGTTCGCGGCCGCCGCCCCCGCACACGCGGCCTATCCTGACCACCCGATCCGCTGGATCGTGCCGTTCCCGGCCGGCGGCGCGATGGACAACATCGCCCGCACGCTGGGCGAAGACATGTCGAAGACGCTTGGCCAGGCGATCGTGGTCGAAAACCGTCCCGGCGCGGGCGGAAACATCGGCGCCGAAATGGTGGCCCGCTCGCCGGCAGACGGCTACACGCTGATCATCGTCGCCAACGGCATGGCCGTGAACCCCGCGCTGTACGGCAAGCTCAGCTACGATCCGGTCAAGGATTTCGCGCCGGTGTCGCTGCTGGCCGTGGTGCCCAACGTGCTGGTGGCCAACAAGGCCAAGACGCCAGTCAAGACCGTGGCCGAAGTCATCGCGAGCGCCAAGGCCAGGCCGGGCAAGTACACGTATGCGTCGGCCGGCAACGGTACGTCGATCCACCTGGCGGGCGAACTGTTCACCTCGATGGCCCATGTGGACATGCTCCATATCCCGTACAAGGGATCGGGCCCTGCGATGACCGATCTGCTCGGTGGCCAGGTGGACTACATGTTCGACAGCATCACCTCGGCCAAGCCGCATATCGACAGCGGCAAGCTGACCGCGATCGCCGTCACCACCAGCAAGCGGTCGTCGGCATTGCCCAATGTACCGACGGTGGCCGAAGCGGGGCTGCCTGGCTATGAATTGTCGCCGTGGTTCGCGGCATTCGTGCCGGCCAAGACGCCGCAGCCCGTCATCGACACGCTGAACAAGGCCATGCTCGATGCCCTGAAGAAGCCGTCCGTGCAGCAGCGCCTGGCAGGCATCGGCGCCGAGCCGATCGGCAGCACGCCGGCTGCGCTGAAGGACCATCTGGCCAAGGAAACAGCCAAGTGGGGCACGCTCATTCGCGAGAAGGGCATTCATGCCGACTGAACCGACGTGCAGGCTCCATTACGTGATCGAGGGCGCCGCCGACAAGCCGGTGCTGGTGATGTCCAATTCGCTGGGCACCACGCTCGACATGTGGGGGCCGCAGATGGCGGCGCTGACCGCGCATTACCGGGTGCTGCGCTATGACACGCGCGGCCACGGGCGCTCAGCCTTGCCATCGTCGTCGTTCGGGATGCGCGAACTTGCTGAAGACGTGATCGCAATCATGGATCATGCCGGCATCGAGCGCGCGCACTTCTGCGGTCTGTCGATGGGCGGCATGACGGGAATGTACCTGGCGCGCCATCACGCGGGGCGTTTCGGACGTTTTGTGCTGGCGAACACCGCCGCGCTGATCGGCCCAGAGTCGGTGTGGAACACCCGGATCGAGACCGTGCGGCGCGATGGCATGGCGGCTATCGTCAACGGCGTGCTGGCTCGCTGGTTCACCGATCACTACGTGCTCACGCGTCGCGACGAGTACGAGCCGGTGCGGCGGATGCTGACGGGTACCAGCGCCGAAGGCTATGTTGCCAACTGCGCGGCCGTGCGCGACGCTGATCTGCGTGGATTGCTGCCGGGTGTTCAGGCGCCGGTGCTGGTGATTGCCGGCGAGCAGGACCTGGCCACTACCGCGGCCCAAGGCCAGGAGGTCGCCCGGGCGATTCCGGGCGCGGAGTATCTGGAGCTGGCTGCCGCTCACCTGTCCAACTGGGAACTGCCCGAGGCGTTTGGGAATGCCGTGATCGGATTCCTGCGGCAGAAGTAAACCGTCGCGTTTCGCCCCGCTTCCATATATGGGAGTGGGGCGAAAGACCGTACCGAAGACCGTACCCTTACGGAACGATCGTCAGGAACAGATACGCGGCGAAGATCACCATGTGCACCACGCCCTGGAGGATCGTGGTCCGTCCCATGCCCAGCGTCAGCGAGGCGACGATCATGGTCAGGAACAGCAGGACCATTTCCTTGGGGCCGAGCCCGAGTTCAAGCGGCCGGCTGAGCATGATGAACACGGCCGCCACGGTCGGAATCGTCAGGCCGATACTGGCCAGCGCGGAACCGAGCGCAAGGTTGAGGCTGGTCTGAATCCGGTCCGAACGTGCCGCGCGCAACGCGGCCAGCCCTTCAGGCAGCAGCACCAGCGCTGCAATCACCACACCCACCACGGCAGGAGGCAGCCCAGCACCCAATACGGCCGCTTCCACCGATGGGGACAGCAGCTTGGCCAGCGCCACCACGGCCACCAGGCAGACGACCAGCAGCACGCCACTGACTACCGCGACGCGCACCGGAGGCGGCGGCGCATGCTCGTTCTCGTCGCTGCTGCCTTCCACCAGGAAGTAGTCGCGGTGCCGCACCGTCTGCACGAACACGAAGCTGCCATAGAGCACCAGCGACATGGCGCCCGCGAAGGCGAGTTGCGACGGGGACAGCATGGGGCCCGGCGTTGAACTGGTGAAGTTGGGGAGCACCATGGTCAGGCCGAGCAGGGCAACCAGGATGGCCATCGCGGCATTGGCGCCGGGCGCCTGAAACGCCTGTTCGCGGTGATGCAGGCCGCCGACGAACAGGCAGACCCCGACGATCCCGTTGCAGATGATCATGACCGCCGCGAACACCGTGTCACGGGCGAGGCCGGCCTTTTCCGGCCCGGACGACAGCATCACCGACACGATCAGCGCCACTTCGATCACCGTCACGGCAATCGCAAGCACCAAGGTGCCGAATGGCTCGCCGACCTTGTGGGCGACGACCTCGGCATGGTGCACTGCGGAAAATACCGCGCCCGCCAGGGCCACGGCCATCACCGCGATCATCCACGACTGTCCCGTCAATAGAAGGCCCAGGCCGAACGCTGCCCAGGCAGCCAGCGGGGACCAGACGGTCCAAGCCGGCAGCTTGTTGGAAGTTGCCATCCCTTGTGTTCCTTTCTTTTTGTGGCGTGCAGAAGCACAGCGTGCACGCCAGACGGCGCGCGCGCAAGAGATATTCTGGCAACGAAGGGCGGCCACAGTTCCCGGCCGGGGCGAGTATCAGTCGCGCGGCAGTGGACGGGTAGCGGTGTCGAGTACTTCCGGGCCGGTGGCTGCTGGCTTGTTTCCCGGCGATTTCCTGGGCGGATCGAGGTTACTGTCCCGCAGGGCAGGATGATGGAGATAGATCCAGCGCGCGGCGATGATCACCGCGATGAGGAACGCAAGACCGTAACCGACAAAAGTGACCGAATTCATATTGTTCTGACCTGTTGGACAGCTCTGATGGCTGGTGCGGGCCAGTATGGTCAGGTACGGCTACATCCGACACCCTCACTCAGTAGGGCGCTCGCATCACCCGTTTGGGCGATGGCATCAGGGGGTGGAACCCTCGCCGGGGCCGTCCACGTCTTTCGACGCGCGGGCAGTCTTGTCTGTTGTCACTCTCACAATGGGATCTGGCGCGGTTGCCATGCTTTCCGCGGGGTAAAGACGCAGGAAGCTGCGGGCCAGTTCCGGGTTGCGGCAATGCAGCCAGTCGTCCCAGTCGGACGCCGGGACGATCACGATCGAGCGTTTTTCGGCGCCCGGCCGGTGCATCCGGCGCAACACTGGATGGGTCTCCGCGTTGATCGTGAGCATCGTGAAGGACAGGGTCTGGTCGGGCCACGTCCGCCAGAGCCCGGCGATGCCGAAGGCGGGGGCGTCGGGTAGCCAGATCTTCCAGCGCTCCGCCTTGCCCGGGTGCTCGGGCGTGCCGTCCTCGGGGTACGCATATTCGTAGAACGCGCTCGCGGGTACCAGGCAAAGCTGACCGTGCCGCCAGGCAGGCGCGAACGTGGGCTTTTCGCCGACGGTCTCGCTGCGTGCGTTGGTCGTATCGTAGCGGCGGCCACCGGGTGGGGTACGCTTGCGCGGCACCATGCCGAAGGTGGCCAATGCGCACTGTCGTGGTCCGTCCGGGGCGGCGTGGACGATCGGCGCGGCGTAGTCGGGCCAGGTTTCCTGCGGGTAGATCCCCGGAGGTGGCTCCACACCGAAGATTTCACGCAGGATTCGCTGCTGGACGGGGGCGTAGTTCGTGCACATGCGGGCGCTCCTGAGAGCCGGTCTGCCGCGTATCGTCCACGCTAAGGTGACACTGGTCAATATGTGCGCGCCATACGCGTGGTGATGCGCGGTGATGCGGCGGGGCGCTTCCTATAATGCCTAGGCGGACGCGGGGACTTCCGCCGGATGTCCCCGGCCGACGCGCTACACGTGCTTGCAGGCAGGGGCACGCATCCCACCATCTCCACGCCAAATGGGGAGATTGACATCATGCATAGTAGCGAAGCGGTGCTGACGCTGGCACGAGCCGCGTTGGCTCATGTGCCATATCAAGGCCACCATCTCCATCCCACCATCAACCTGCGCCTGTCCGACGGCGCGCTGATTCTCGAAGGCGAAGTTGCCGATATTGTCGACAAGACCCGTACCGCGGCCCAGTTGCGGCGTGTGGACGGCGTCACGATGGTGATCGATCACCTGCGCATTGCCAACGGCGGCACACAGATTGGCGACGGCGAGGTACGCGCGGCGGTCTGCGAGCGACTGCGGAGCGCGATTGATTTCCGGAACTGCAAGATCTGCGCGCGGGTCAAGGGCCAGCTCGAGCCCGTGCGCGAAGCGGTGGGCGAGCGCAGCGGCTGGCTGGAGGTCTCCGTGCATGACGGCGCTGTCACGCTCAATGGGCAGGTGATCAGCCTGTCGCACATGCGGCTGGCCGGCGTGCTGGCCTGGTGGTCACGCGGCTGCCGCTGCGTGATCAATGACATTGTGATTGCGCCGGCCGAAGCCGATAGCGATGAGGAGATCTCCGAGGCATTGCGGCTGGTGCTGGAAACCGACCCGTTCGTCGACGCAGCCCGCATCAGCGTCCGTACGGATCGGCGTGTGGTGACGCTCGATGGCTACGCGTCCAGCGATGGCGCGCGCAGGCAGGTCGAACGGGATGCCTGGTATGTGCACGGCGTGGAAAACGTCATCAATCACATCGCCCTGAGCAGTTAACGGTTCCGGCGATTCATCGCGGGACACTTCACGTCTGCGGCGCGGCGCGGCCACGTCGCGCCGCCTGGCCTTCTACACGCCAGTAACGGCGGCGCGTGCGCAACGCAAAGCGCGTGCGGTACTCCGACATCGACATCTGCATGGCGCGCTGAAACAGCCGCCGGAACGCCGCGGCATCGCTGTAGCCGCACGCTTCGGCGATGGCCTGCGTGCCGTGCAGCGTGACTTCGAGCAACATGCGCGCGCGCTCCACGCGCAGTCGGTGCAGGTAGTCGAGCGGCGTCTGCCCGGTGACCTGCCGAAAATGGCGCAGCAGCGTCCGCTCGCTGACGGCTGCCGCTTCGGCCACGGCGCCAAGCCGGTATGGCTCGTCGACGTGGGCCTGAAGCCAGCCAATGGCGCGATACACCGGGCTGTCCGTGGTTTTACCGAGCCAGCGTTGCGAAACCAGTTCCGGCACCCATTGCTGGCGTTCCTGCTGATAGAGCAGCAAGCGCGAGACGGTCTGCGCGAGGTCGGGGTCGTGCAGATGGCCCAGCACGCGAAGCATGAATTCGGTCAACAGCGCCGGGGCGACGCAATGGAACACGCGCTCGTGCAGGCCTATCGGCTCGTCCGAAGACAGGTCGCAACCCGGGAATCGCTGTGCCAGCGAGCTCTGGAACATCCATGGCGCCCCGCATCGCGCGCCGTCGAGCAGGCCCAGCGCAAGCGGGTAAACCACGCCCGAGTAGATGGCAGCCAGCCAGCCCCCTGCGTCCACATGACGCGCGATCGTACGTTGCGTGACGGTATCGTTCGTGACCATCTCGCTCAGATGCGGCGCGCTGTGGGCCATCAGCCCGGGCACGATCATCAGCGTCCGGCCATGGCGCTGGCCACGCCGGGCAGGTATCGCCTGCAGGCCCGGCAGCGGCGCGGGCAGTGCCCGGCCATTGCCTCCGATGATTTCCCACGTCAGCAGATTCGATTCGCCAGGCCGCTGCAATTGGGCGACGCCGGCCGCTGTGCGCAGCACGTCGAGCGCGCCGAACAGCGTGCCGGGCATCGCATCGGGCAGCCATAGCAGCTTGACGTGCAGCGGGTGATTGGACGTGGTAGCGGGATCGGCCATGCGTGGGGGCGAGAAGGACGAGAAGGACGAGAAGGACGAAAAAGGGAGAAAGAAGGGGAAAGGCGAGGAGCGAACGGGCTGTGGCGGGATCGGCTTTGGGAATGGCGATATTGAGCCTCCCCGCGAGATATCGCAAGGGCTACATTTGAGACTTCCATCAGAACAGGAGACGTCATGCTGCTTTCCCTTCGCCACCTTGCCATCGCCGCTGCTGCTGCCGTGGTCTGCAATGCCGCCGTGGCTGCCGGCGCCGATACCGGGTTGCTCGATGCCGCGCGATCCGCCCAGCCGGCCGTGGTGCAGTCCCTCAAGGACATGGTGTCGATAGAGTCGGGCAGCGCCAATATCGAAGGGCTCGACCGCATGGCGGACTACACGTCGAAGCGGCTCCAGGCGTTGGGCGCCAAGGTGGAGCGTGTGCCGGCAAGCTCGGGCAAGAGCCCGATCGTCAAGGCGACGCTGACCGGTACGGGCAAGCGCAAGATCATGTTGATTGCCCATATGGATACGGTCTATCCGGCCGGTATCCTCAAGACGCAGCCGATCCGTGAGGACGGCAACCGCCTCTACGGTCCCGGCATCGCCGACGACAAGGGCGGCATTGCGGTGGTCCTGCATTCGCTGGAAATCCTCAAGGCGCAAGGATGGAAGGACTACGCGCAACTGACCGTGCTGTTCAACGCCGACGAGGAAGTCGGTTCGGGCGGATCGGGCGAAACGATTGCGGCGCTGGCCGATCAGCAGGACGTGGTGCTGTCCTGCGAGCCGAACGTGGCCAAGTCTGTCGCCAAGTCGGAGTCGCTGCTGCTGGGCGCTGCCGGCACGGCGACTGCAACGATGCAGGTCAAGGGCCGCTCGTCGCACGCCGGCGCGGCGCCGGAGTTGGGTCGCAATGCGCTGATCGAACTGGCCTATCAGTTGCAGCAGACGCGTGATGTGGCCAAGTCGGTGCCCGGCTCTCAACTGAACTGGACCATGGCCAAGGGCGGCGACGTGGGCAACCAGATCCCCGAGTTGGCCAGTGCGTATGGCGATGTGCGTGTCACGGCCAATGGTGCCGCGCAGAAGCTGCAGACCGCGCTGCAGGAGAAGGTCAACGCGGGTCACCTGGTTCCCGATACGCAGACCACGGTGACGATGGAAGAGGGCCGGCCCGCCTATGTGGCTGACGCCCGCGCGAAGGACCTGGCCAAACGCGCGCAGCAGGTCTATGCGGAACTCGACGGCCGCTCGCTGCTGCTGATCCCCGGCACGGGTGGCGGCACGGACGCTGGCTATGCTGGGCGGTCGGGCAAGGCGGTGGTGCTGGAGAGCTTCGGCCTGTCTGGCTTCGGCTACCACGCTCGCGACGAATACGTGGAGCTCGATTCGATCGTGCCCCGTCTGTATCTGATGACGCGGATGCTGCAGGAGATCGGAAAGAACTGAGCGTATCGAATGCTGCGGCAAGGTTCCCTCTCCCGTGCTAACGGGAGAGGGAACAAGCAGGCGGTGACAACTACGCCGCTACCGCCTGCGGGGCCGCGCCGAAATGCGGATGGCGCGAGAACAGTTCCGCTGCCCAGTTCACGAAGACCCGCACCTTGGCCGACAGATGCCGGTTCTGCGGGTACATCGCCGAGATCGGCAATTCATCCGTCTGCCAGTCGCTCATCACCTCGACCAACCGGCCGCTGTTGACGTACGGTTCGGCCATCGCGCGCGAGATGCGGGCGATGCCATGGCCTTCGAGCGCGCAGGCCATGTAGACATCGGCATCGTTAGTCGAAATGGCCGATGGCAGCAACACCTCGGTGCGTTCGCCGCCGCGCGACAACGGCCAGGGCATTTCACGGCCGGTGCGGTTGGACAGGAAGTTGACCGCCTTGTGCTGTGCCAGCTCGGTCAGATTCTGCGGCGTGCCAACGCGACGCAGATAGATCGGCGACGCATAGAACGCCAGCTTCAACTGACCGATACGTCGCGCCACCATCGACTCGTCGAGCGCACCCACGCGCAGCACCACGTCCACGCCTTCCTTGAGCAGATCGATCGGCTTGCCATTGATGGTCAGCTCGAGCTTCAGGTCCGGATAGGCTTTGAAGAAGTCGTGCAGGTGCGGCAGCAGCACCATCTGCGCGAGCCCGCTCGTGGTGTCGACGCATAGCGTGCCGCGCGGCGAGTTGTTGTGTCGCGTAAGCGATTGTTCCGCTTCCTCGACGTCGGCCAGGATACGGACGCAGCGTTCGTAATAGGCAGCGCCATCGGTCGTCACGCTGATGCGGCGCGTTGTCCGATGCAGCAGCTTGACGCCCAGATGGGTTTCCAGATTCTGGATCAGGCGGGTGAGGGTGGCCTTTGGCAGGTCTAATGACTCCGCCGCACGCGCAAAGCTGCCGACATCCACCACCCGCGTGAATGCCTGCATGGAAACAAGACGATCCATGATTGAGAAGCTTTCGAAAGAAGTACGAGCTAGCTTGCGTTCAGAAGGATGTCTGGCGGGAATGGGTCCGCTGCATGTCAAGTGCGCGGCCTGGGTTTGCTGCCGGCGGTCCGCCAGTGGAGGCCGGAGCGGGGACGGGTGGAGGCTGGGGGCGTGGTGGACGCGCATGTTTCCCCAAACTGCGCGGCACCAAAGGACCGGAGTGAATCACATTTTGGGTGACCTTGCCAAGCATGTGGTTTCACTTCAGCGATTATTCCAACTCAGAAATAGTGCGTTGGCAATAGCTCGCTTTATCCCATCATCGTCAATCACCATAATTCGGTGCATCGCAACACAGTATCGACGACCCGTGCCGGTCGCCTGAACGCCATGACCAAGACCACCACAGCCCGTAGTTCCGCCGTGCAACCGGCCGCAGAACAGGGCGAACCGTACGTGGTGCAGCATATGGTCGTCAGTGGCGATCGGGAGATCAAGGTCTGCGTGTGTTACCCCGCAGGTTATTGGCCGTTGAGCGCAGGCTCGGCAACCTTGCCATGGCTGGTGTATCTCCATGCCGGTGGTTTTGTCGAAGGTGACGTCGAGGCAGCCAAGGAACTGGCGCGGGATCTGGCGGAGTCGGTCCCGGCCGTGGTGGTGACGCCGGGATACTCGCTGGCGCCCGAAAATCCGTTCCCGGCCGCGCCCGAGGACGCCGTGGCCACCGTGACGTGGGTACTGAAGCAGGCGAAGAAGCTCAAGGTCGACAAGCTGCGCTTCGCGCTGGTCGGCGAAGAGGCAGGCGGCAACCTGGCGATTGCCACGGCGCAGATGCTGCGGGATCGCGGCCTGCCGCAGCCGGCGGGCCAGTGGCTGATTCGCCCTGTCACGGACCCGTGCCTGTCGGCGATGTCTTCGACGCGTCAGGTGCCGATGGAAATGCTGCGCCGGCTGGCCTGCAACTATCGCGAATACCTGCCGACGCCGGCCGACAGCGTGCACCCGTATGCGGCGCCGGCGCTGGCATCGCGGATGTCCGGCCTGCCTGCCACGCTGGTGCAGGTGGCGGAACAAGACGCCTTGCGTGCCGAAGGTGAAGCCTTCGCCGCGAAGCTGGCCAAGGCCGGGATATCGGCCAGGGCCCTGATCATGCCCGGCGCCTGCGGCGACGGGGTGGAACAGTCCCATGAGAAGTGTCAGGCATGGGTCGAAGAAGGTGCGCGGTTCTTGCGCGATTGTTTCGCCAAGGCCGACGACGCCTCGTAACCGGTCCGAACACCGGCCGATACCGGGAGCATGACGGTATCGGATTCAACGGCCAGCGCCCTTTGAGGCTGGCAGCAGCAATCCCGTCCTGACTGGACGGGAACACCCCTGTATTCCCGATTTCCGGGCCACTCGGCTCGGCGGGCGGCGTTCGGCCTCGATTTTTGCTTTTCCAGTTGAAGAAACCCGACGAATCACGGAGTGAAGAAAAATGAATCAACAGTCTCGACGCACGCTGATTGCGATTGCCATCGTGGCGATCCTGGGCACCGGCGTGGCAACCTCGGTTCTGCGTCCCTGGCACGGCGGGGAAGCACAGGCCAATACCCCGCCGCCGGCACCGGCGGTGGAAGTGTCCGCAGCGGTCGGCAAGACCATCACCGAATGGGATGAATTCTCCGGCCGCATCGAAGCAGTGGACCGCGTGGAGATCCGTCCGCGTGTTTCCGGCACGATCGAAACCGTGCATTTCCGCGAGGGCTCGATTGTGAAGAAAGGCGATCCGTTGTTCACGATCGATCCGCGTCCGTATGCCGCCGAAGTGGCACGTGCCGAAGCCGCTTTGGCAGCGGCGCAGGTACGCGCGTCACTTGCGCAGACCGAGAAAGCCCGCGCCCAGCGCCTGCTGGACGACAACGCGATCTCGCGCCGCGAGTTCGATGAGCGGATCAACGCCGCCAGCGAGATGTCGGCCGACGTGCGCGGCGCACAGGCGGCGCTGGAAGTGGCGAAGCTGAACCTGAGCTACACGCGCATCGTCGCGCCGGTGTCGGGCAAGGTGTCGCGCGCAGAGATCACGGTGGGCAACCTGGTGGCCGCCGGCGCGGCGTCCCCGGCGCTGACCACGGTGGTGTCCGTGTCGCCGGTGTACGCGAGCTTCGACGTCGACGAGCAGAGCTACCTGCGCTACACGGCGCCGGGCGCCAGCGGCGGCAAGAATGATCTGCCGGTGTTCCTGGGGCTGGCCAACGAGGACAACACCCCGCACGAAGGCAAGATCCACTCGGTGGACAACCGGCTGGATACGCGCAGCGGGACGATCCGCGTGCGGGCGATCTTCGCCAATGAAGATGGCCGCCTGCTGCCGGGCCTGTACGCGAAGATCAAGCTCGGTGGCGGCACGCCGCATCCGGCTGTGCTGATCAACGATCGCGCCATCGGCACGGACCAGGGCAAGAAGTTCGTGCTCGTGGTGGATCAGGCCAACAAGCTCACGTATCGCGAAGTCGAACTCGGGCCGACGTATGAAGGGCTGCGTGTGATCCGCAAGGGCTTGAAGCCGGGCGAGAGCATCGTCGTCAATGGCCTGATGCGTGTGCGGCCAGGCGACACCGTTGCGCCGAAGCCGGTATCGATGGCCTTCCGCAGCGAGCTCGAACCGCGAGGCAACGCGCCGGACCGCAAGCAGGCAGCGGAAGAGAAGGCCGACAAGCCCAACGTGAGCTAAGCAACCCAGTCTAGCCAGACACAGACAATTTCCCCCCTTCGTGGCATCGAATGGCGTCCGCTTGCGAGCGGACCGCCAGGGGGGGCTGTTTTCGCCGAGACCAAGATGAATCTCTCGAAATTCTTTATCGACCGCCCCATTTTCGCGGGTGTGCTATCGGTGCTGATCTTCCTGATCGGCGCCATATCGATGTTCAAGTTGCCGATCTCGGAGTACCCGGAAGTGGTGCCGCCGTCGGTGGTGGTGCGCGCGCAGTTCCCGGGCGCCAACCCGAAGGTGATCGCCGAGACCGTGGCCACGCCGCTGGAAGAGCAGATCAACGGCGTCGAGGACATGCTCTACATGAACTCGCAGGCCAACAGCGACGGCACGCTGACGCTGACGGTGACCTTCAAGCTGGGCACGGACCCGGACAAGGCCCAGCAGCTCGTGCAGAACCGCGTCTCGCAGGCCGAGCCGCGCCTGCCCGAGGACGTGCGTCGCCTGGGCATTACCACGGTCAAGAGCTCGCCTGACCTGACCATGGTGGTGCACCTGGTCTCGCCGAACAATCGCTATGACATGACGTATCTGCGCAACTACGCGCTGATTAACGTCAAGGACCGCCTGGCGCGTATCCAGGGCGTCGGTCAGGTGCAGATGTTCGGCTCGGGCGACTACTCGATGCGTGTGTGGTTGAACCCCGACAAGATCGCCGAGCGCCATCTGGCGGCCTCGGACGTGGTCAAGGCCATCCGCGAGCAGAACGTGCAGGTGGCAGCCGGCGTGATCGGACAGTCGCCCTCGCTGCCGGGCACCGATCTGCAACTGTCGGTCAACGCGCAGGGCCGTCTGCAGACGGTGGAAGAGTTTGGCGACATCATCGTCAACACCTCGCCGGACGGCGCGGTGACGTACCTCAAGGACATCGCCCGCGTAGAGCTGGGTGCCTCCGAGTACGCACTGCGTTCGCTGCTCGACAACAAGTCCGCCGTGGCGCTGCCGATCTTCCAGGCGCCGGGGTCGAACGCGATCCAGATCTCGGACGATGTGCGCAAGACGATGGCCGAGCTGAAGGCGAACATGCCGGAGGGCGTGGACTACAGCATCGTCTATGACCCGACCCAGTTCGTGCGCCACAGTATCGAGGCGGTGACGCACACGCTGTTCGAGGCCATCGCGCTGGTGGTGCTGGTGGTGATCCTGTTCCTGCAGACCTGGCGCGCGTCGATCATTCCGCTGCTGGCCGTGCCGGTGTCGATCGTCGGCACGTTCGGGCTGATGCACGCGTTCGGGTTCTCGATCAACGCGCTGAGCCTGTTCGGTCTGGTGTTGGCAATCGGTATCGTGGTGGACGATGCGATCGTGGTGGTGGAGAACGTCGAGCGGAATATCGAGGAAGGGTTGTCGCCGAAGGAAGCCACGTACAAGGCCATGCGCGAGGTAAGCGGCCCGATCATCGCCATCGCGCTGACGCTGATCGCCGTGTTCGTGCCGCTGGCATTCATGACTGGCCTGACCGGGCAGTTCTACAAGCAGTTCGCGCTGACGATCTCGATCTCGACGATCATCTCGGCGTTCAACTCGCTGACGCTTTCGCCCGCGCTGTCCGCGCTGCTGCTCAAGAGCCACGACGCGCCGAAGGATTGGCTGACGCGCGCCATGGACAAGGTGCTCGGCAAGTTCTTCGTCCGCTTCAACCAGTTCTTCCGCCGCAGCTCGGACAACTATGGCCGGGGCGTGAAGGGTGTGATTCGTCGCAAGGGCTCGGTGTTCGGCGTGTACGCGCTGATGCTGGTGGCAACCTGGGGCGTGTTCCAGATGGTGCCGAAGGGCTTCGTGCCGGCGCAGGACAAGCAGTACCTGGTGAGCTTCGCCAAGCTGCCTGACGGCGCGACGCTGGATCGCACGGAAGACGTGATCCGCCGCATGTCGGATATCGCGCTCAAGCATCCGGGCGTGGAGTCGGCGGTGGCATTCCCGGGCCTGTCGATCAACGGCTTCACCAACAGCCCGAGCGCCGGCATCGTGTTCGTCACGCTCGATCCGTTCGACAAGCGCAAGAGCAAGGAGCTGTCTGGCAATGCGATCGCGGCCGATCTGAACAAGCAGTACGGCTCGATCCAGGACGCCTTCATCGCGGTGTTCCCGCCCCCGCCGGTGCAGGGCCTCGGTACGATCGGCGGTTTCAAGATGATGATCGAAGACCGCGCCGCGCTGGGCTATGACGAACTGTTCAATGCGACCAACGCGTTCATGACCAAGGCGCGCGCCACGCCCGAACTGGCCGGCATCTTCAGCAACTATCAGGTGAACGTGCCGCAGCTCGACGTGAAACTGGACCGCACCAAGGCCAAGCAACTCGGCGTGCCCGTGACCGACGTCTTCGACACGCTCCAGACCTACCTCGGCTCGGCGTACGTCAACGACTTCAACAAGTTTGGTCGCACGTACCAGGTCAAGGTGCAGGCCGATGCGCAGTTCCGCCAGCATGCAGAGGACATCCTGCAACTGAAGACGCGCAACGTGAGTGGCGAGATGGTGCCGCTGTCGTCGCTGGTGCAGGTCAAGCAGAGCTTCGGCCCCGACAGTGTGATCCGCTACAACGGCTTCACGGCTGCCGATATGAATGGTGGTCCGGCTCCTGGCTTCTCGTCGGGTCAGGCGCAGGCCGCCGCCGAGCGGATCGCCGCGGAGACGCTGCCCAAGGGTATCGGCTTCGAGTGGACCGAGCTGACGTACCAGGACATCCTGGCCGGCAATGCGGGCGTCTGGATCTTCCCGCTGTGCGTGTTGCTGGTGTTCCTGGTGCTGGCCGCCCAGTACGAAAGCCTGACGCTGCCGCTGGCGGTGATCCTGATCGTGCCGCTGAGCCTGCTGGCTGCCATGACCGGTGTGTGGCTGACCCGTGGCGACAACAACATCTTCACCCAGATCGGTTTCATCGTGCTGGTGGGGCTATCCGCGAAGAACGCGATCCTGATCGTCGAGTTCGCGCGTGAGCTGGAGCATCACGGCCGTACGGTGGTGCAGGCCGCGATCGAGGCCAGCCGCCTGCGTCTGCGCCCGATCCTGATGACGTCGTTCGCTTTCATCATGGGTGTAGTGCCGCTGGTGGTGTCCACCGGCGCCGGCGCGGAAATGCGCCATGCGATGGGCGTGGCCGTGTTCGCGGGGATGCTGGGGGTGACGTTCTTCGGCCTGTTCCTGACGCCGGTCTTCTATGTGGCGCTGCGTTTGCTGGCCACGCGTGGCCAGCGCCGGAAGGTGGCTGAGCAGCCTGCAACGGCGTCGCAGCCGGTGGTATCGGCAGAATAAGGGTGAACAATATGAATAACGCAATGAAGCTGGTCTTGCCGAAGCTGGGTATGCTGGCCGCCGCGCTGGTGCTGGCGGGCTGCTCGCTGGCACCGACTTACAAGGTGCCCGAGACGCCCACCGCATCGACGTTCAAGGAAGCCGAAGCCGCCGCTGCGGAAGGCGCGCAATGGAAGACAGCGACACCGGCCGAGGGCCTGCATCGCGGTGAATGGTGGAAGGTCTTCGGCGACGCCGATCTCGATCGCCTGATCGACGCGGCCAACACCTATAACCAGGACCTCGCTGCGGCTGCGGCGCGCCTGAAGCAGGCGCGTGCCTTCACGGGGGCGACCGAGGCGGACCTGTACCCGCAATTGAGCGCGGGGTTCAGTCCGACGCGCGCGCAGCTCTCGGCAGCCTCGCAAGGCTTGCCCGATGGCACGCGGGTGCCGCCGCAGACCGTGTACCAGGCGCGTCTGATCGCCAACTACGAGCTTGATCTCTTCGGCCGCGTGGCCAACAGCGTCAATGCAGCACGCGCCGACGAGCAGGGCGCCGAAGACCTGTATCGCTCGGTGCAACTCGCGCTGCAGGCCGATACGGCGCAGGCGTACTTCGCGCTGCGCACGCTCGATAGCGACCGGGATCTGCTCAACGCGACGATCAAGCTGCGCGAGGACGCGCTGACGCTGCTGCGCAAGCGCTACGAGGCGGGCGAAACGACCGATCTCGATCCGGCCCGCGCCGAGGCCGAGCTTGGCACGGCCCGCGCCGATCTGGCTGGGATCGAGCGCCGTCGTGCCAACCAGGAGCACGCGCTGGCCGTCCTGACCGGAGTGTCGCCGTCGCAGTTCGCGCTGGCGGCGCGGCCGTTCGACACGCCGCCGGTTGCGGTTCCCGCCGGCTTGCCGTCGGAACTGCTCGAACGTCGCCCCGATATCGCCGCGGCGGAACGCCAGATGGCGGCTGCCAACGCGCGGATCGGTGTGGCAAAGGCGGCGTTCTTCCCACGCATCTCGCTGACGGCACTGTTCGGCTTCGAGTCGTCGGATATCTCGAACCTGTTCAAGTGGTCGTCGCGCGCATGGTTGCTTGGGCCGCTGGTGGGTTCCACCGTTGCCCAGACCGTGTTCGACGGTGGCCGCAACAGCTCGAACCTGGCCGGCGCGCGCGCGGCGCACGAGGAAAGCGTGGCGCGATATCGTCAGACCGTGCTGGTGGCGTTCCGCGAGGTAGAGGACAGCCTGGCCGACGTACGCTGGCTGAGCCAGCAGGGCACGGCGCTGGACAGTGCATTGGCCGGCGCGAAGCGCGCGCAGCGCACTTCGCGCAGTCGCTATGACGCGGGCGCGGTGGACTACCTCACTGTGATCGACGCGGACCGCACGGTGCTGCAATCGCAACGCGATGCCAACGCGGTGGCCGGTCTGCGGGCGGCGGCAACGGTGTCGCTCGTGCGTAGCCTCGGTGGCGGTTGGGGCCCTCTGCCGGAGAATGTGGCGAAGAACTGAGAGCCGTACGCCGCAGGTAACATTTGGCGGCAATTTCACGCTGGCGTGGCGTTTCCGGAGCACTACACTGGAAACGTCGCGCCAGCTTTCGTTTGGAGGGCCCATATGCGACATCGAACAAGATCACATAGCGGTACGAATCCGCTTGCGATGGCGGTCGCCGTTGTCGCCGTTGCCGCCGTTGCATTTGGCATGACGGTGTCATGGCCCGCCGACGCGCAGCCGGCGAACACTGGCCCGATCATCGTCGGCGGATCGGCGCGGGTCGAAGGGCCGGCCACCATCATGGGCACGCTCCGCGTTGACGGCAACGTCTTCGCCAATGGCCCGCTCACCGCAGACTGGTTTGCCTCGCCTGGCGGCTATGGCCGCCCTTCCTCCCAGGGCTTGCTCAAGGTGTTCCATGGTCCGCTGACCGTGCAGGGGCCAATGGCGGTGCACGGCGACCTATACGTCAACGGCCCCTTGACCGTGAATGGCGCCCTGGAGGCCGCCGGCAATATCAACGCAAACGGACCGATGGTCGAACGGCAGGGCGGACGCTAGCGCCGCCGCCCGGATGACAGCACAATGGCGGCTTCGCACATTTCATCGATTCCGCCATGGCTCACTCCGGCTCGCCACTGGGGCTCAAGGGTATTGCACTGTTCGAAGCCGCCAAGGGGGCGCTCGTCATCCTGGCCGGTGTCGGCCTGATGGCGCTGCTGCACCATGATGCGCAGGAAATCGCCGAGACCATCATCCGGCGGATACACATCAATCCCGCCAGCCACTATCCCACCATCTTCCTGTCCTTGCTGGCGAACCCAGGCGATGGCCGTCTCTGGGCCATCGGCGGGTCCGCGTTCGTCTACGCGCTGATGCGGTTTGCCGAGGCCTATGGCCTGTGGCGGGGGCTGGCGTGGGGTAACTGGATCGGTGTCTGGTCCGGTGCCATCTATATTCCAGTGGAGCTTTACGAGGCGATCCGGCATCCCACATGGCTGCACGGCGGCCTGGCCATTGCGAATGCGCTGGTGGTCGTTTATCTTGCGCAAGGCCTGGCCCGGCACAAGGTCAGTGGCTGAGCCAGCCATGCGAATCTGCTAAGGTAGACGCCATGTGGCGCACGCCGGCGCCGCGCACCGTATCAGACTCCCGTCGACGAAGAACCTGAAGAGAGATCCATCATGATTCACGAAATCGCCCAGATCACCATCAAGCCCGGCATGGAAGCCCAGTTCGAGGCCGGCGTGGCGCAAGCCAAGCCGCTGTTCCTGCGCGCCCGCGGCTGCCACGGCCTGAACCTGCAGCGTTCGATCGAGGAGCCGTCGCGCTACACGCTGGTGGTGGCGTGGGAGACCGTGGAAGACCATATGGTCCATTTCCGCGAATCGGACGACTTCCAGACCTGGCGCAAGCTCGTGGGCGACTGCTTCGTCGCGCCGCCGCAGGTGCATCACGTCAATACCGTCATCTGATCACTGCTTCAACCGGACCGATTCCATGTCGACGCCTCAACCGCGCCCCCGGCATTTCTCGATGCTGCGCGATCTGCAACTGGCCGATTTCTTCACGCTGGCCAACGCGGCGTGCGGCATGGGTTCGGTGTTCTTCGCCATGTTCTTCGTGGCGGAGCCTTCGCTCCGGACCTTCTATATCGCGGCGGCGCTGGCGCCTGCCGCGTTCATCTTCGATGTGCTCGACGGACGCATTGCCCGCTGGCGCCACGCGCATTCGGCGCTCGGCCGGGAGCTAGACTCGCTCTCCGACATCATCTCGTTCGGCGTCGGCCCAGCCACGCTGGCGTTTGCGGCCGGCATGCGCGGCGGCTGGGATCTGGTGGCGCTGATCTACTTCGTCTGCTGCGGCGTGAGCCGTCTTGCCCGATTCAATGTCACCGCCGAGTCGATGGCCGAGGGCACCGGCAAGGTCAAATACTTCGAGGGCACACCGATTCCGACCAGTGTCGTGCTGACTGGCGTGCTGGCCTGGTGCGCATCCCAGGGCGGGATCGGCGATGCGCTGTTCGGTGGCGCGTGGGAGATTGGCCCCGGCACGCTGCATCCGATGGCGCTGCTATTCGTGCTGTCGGGCTCGCTGATGATCTCGAAGACCCTCCGTATTCCTAAGATCTGATCGTCTTTCTCCCGCGAGTGTCGTCAGGCCGCCCATGGTGGCGGTATCGGTGGCGGTATCGGCACGCCATCTGGCGGGATAGGCTCTATCTGTCGCCCCCCGGTTTGCCTGACCATTGCCGATGGCTCGCGGTGCGCGAGATTGCCCGCCGCAGCCACGACAACAACAAAGCAAACAGGAGAGAGACAGATGACCCCACGCATTGCGCGCGGCGCGGTCGTGCTTGGCACGGCCACGCTGGCGGCTGCGGCCTTGAGCGGTTGCGCCACTGGCAACGGTAACTGGAGCGAGCAGGGCCTCAGCGCCGAAATCCGCCGCACGTCCTACGGCATTCCCCACATCCGCGCCAACGACTACGCCAGCGTCGCCTTCGGCATGGCGTACGCCTATGCGCAGGACAACGTCTGCCTGATGGCCAGCCAGGTGGTGACGGTCAGCGGTGAGCGCTCGGCGACGTTCGGGCCGGATGGCACCACCGAGGTGTCCTTCAAGCCGATGCGCAATGCGGACGCCGATGCGTTCTTCCGCGGCATTCTCGACGACGATGCCTTGCAGGCCAGCGCGGCGAAGCAATCGCCCGAAGCGCATGAACTGCTGCGTGGCTATATCGCCGGCTACAACCGCTACCTGCGCGATACGCCGCCGTCGAAGCGCCCGGCGGCCTGCCGCGATGCGGCGTGGGTTCGCCCGATCACGGCACTCGACATGGCGCGGCTTGCCGAGGAAAAGAGTATTCAGGCCAGCGCCGGCGCGCTCGCGGCAGGCATCGTCGCGGCAGCGCCGCCTCAGGTCACCAAGTCCGCCGCCAAGTCCACCGCGTTGACCGCACGTGTCGATATCGCCGCGATCGATTTCGAGGCGGTGAACCGCGACCTGCAACTGCTCGATCCGCCGATCGGCAGCAACGGCTGGGCGTTTGGCAAGGCTGCCACGGCAGATGGCTCCGGCCTGCTGCTCGGCAACCCGCACTTCCCCTGGACGACCACCAACCGCTTCTATCAGGCGCACCTGACGGTGCCGGGCAAGCTCGACGTCATGGGCGCGTCGATTGCCTCGTTCCCGATCATCAGCATCGGCTTCAACAAGGACGTGGCCTGGACGCATACCGTTTCCACAGCGCGCCGCTTCACGCTGTTCGAGCTGAAGCTGGCCGATGGAGATCCGACCACCTATCTGATCGACGGCAAGCCGCGCAAGATGACCACCAAGACGGTCAGCTATGCGGCAAAGCTGGCTGATGGCCGTACCGAGCAGCGTTCGCATACGTTCTACATGACCGAGTACGGTCCGGTCGTGGCCATGCCGCAGGCAGGGCTGCCGTGGACGGCGCAGAAGGCTTACACGCTGCGGGACGCCAACCAGAACAACACGCGCTCGATCGACACGTGGCTCGATATCGCGCGGGCGCATAACGTGGGCGAGATCCGCACCGCGATCGGCAACCTGGGCATTCCGTGGGTCAACACGATTGCCACCGACCGTTCGGGCCGCGCGATGTTTGCCGATGTCTCGGTTACCCCCAATGTCTCGACCTCGATGCTGGAAAGCTGCGCGCCGGCCGGAGACGGTGCCGTGCTGGCGAAGAAGCTGATGGCCGGCACGGGCATGGTGTTGCTCGACGGCTCGCGTGGTGCCTGCAACTGGACCGTCGACCCGGCGTCACCGGTGCCAGGTCTGGTCCCGCCATCGGCCATGCCGGTGCTGGAACGCGACGACTTTGTGGCCAACAGCAATGACAGCTCGTGGCTGGCGAATCCCGCGCAGAAGATGGAGGGCTTCTCGCCGGTGCTCGGGCCGCAGGCGGTGCCGCAGCGCTTGCGCACGCGTGTTGGCTTGATGGAGATCGGCAAGCGCCTGAACGGTGTGGACGGCCTGCCGGGCAACCGATTCGACATCCAGAACCTGCAGACGGTGCTGTTCCGAGATCGCAATCTGGCTGCAGAGCTTGTGCTGGACGACCTGTTGCGGGCCTGCCGCACCAAGGCTGTTCAGGGCGACAGCGATCTGCGTGACGGGTGCACGGCGCTGGGCAAGTGGGATCGCCGCAGCAATCTGGAAAGCCGGGCCGCGCCGCTGTTCCGCGAGTTCTGGATGCGCGCGCACGTCATTCCGAATGTGTATGCCATCGCCTTCAATCCTGCAGATCCGGTCAACACGCCGCGAGGCCTGCGCATGCAGGACGCTGCGGTGAACGAGGCCGTGCTGAAGGCGCTCAAGGATGCCGTGGGGGCCATGCGCAAGGCTGGCTTCGCGCTGGATGCCCCGCTTGGCGAGGTGCAGGCCGCGAAGTCGCCCAACGGTCTGATTCCGCTGCACGGTGGGGAGGAGTACGAGGGCGTGCTGAACAAGCTCCAGAGCCAGCCGGTGTCGGCCGATGGTCTGAAGGTGTACTTCGGCACGAGCTATGTGCAGACCGTGGGTTTCGATGCCAATGGGCCGGTGGCGCAGGCGCTGCTGGTCTACGGCCAGTCGATCGACCCAGCTTCGCCCCATGCCTGGGACCAGATGCGGCAGTTCTCGGCCAAGCGCTGGATTTCGCTGCCGTTCTCGGAGCAGGCCATCGCGGCGGATCCGCAACTGAGCGTCACCAAGCTGAGCCAGTGACGTAGCTCGGTGACGTAGCCGTATGCCGGCGGCATAAGGTGATATGGGGGCGGCCAGGGCCGTATCCCATGCCGCCGGCAGGGTCAGCAGGGTTTTTCAGTGGCGACTACAATCGCCCGGACCAGAACACCCCCGCAAGGATGGCCCTCATGCCTCATCTCTTCGATCCGTACCGGATCGGCAATCTCGAGCTTGCCAACCGCATCGCCATCGCGCCGATGTGCCAGTACTCGGCACAGGAAGGCAATGCCACCGACTGGCACATGATTCACCTCGGCCAGATGGCGCTGTCCGGCGCGGGCCTGCTTATCATCGAAGCCACCGCGGTATCGCCTGAAGGCCGCATCACGCCGGCCGACCTTGGCCTGTACAACGATGCCAATGAAGCTGCGCTGGGCCGCGTGCTAGACGCCGCGCGCAACCATTCGCCCATCGCGGTGACCATCCAGCTTGCCCATGCTGGCCGCAAGGCATCGAGCGAAGCGCCGTGGGACGGCGGTGGCCAGATTCGGCCCGACCAGCCGCGAGGCTGGCAGACCTTCGCGCCATCGGCAGTGCCACATGCGGCGGGAGAAGTCCCGCCGGCCGCGCTCGACAAGGCCGGTATGAAGAAGATTCGCGACGACTTCGTCGCGGCTGCCAAGCGTGCGGCTCGCCTGGGTATCGAAGGCATCGAAGTGCATGGCGCTCACGGCTATCTGCTGCACCAGTTTCTTTCGCCCATCGCCAATCACCGTACGGACGAGTACGGTGGCAGCCTCGAGAACCGGATGCGCTTCCCGCTGGAAGTGTTCGAAGCCGTGCGAGAGGCGTTCCCGGCCGAACGTCCGGTCTGGATGCGCGTCTCCGCCACCGACTGGGTGCCGAACGGATGGGACATCGAGGGGACGATCGCGCTATCGCACGAACTGAAGGCGCGTGGCAGTGCGGCGGTGCATGTGAGCACGGGCGGCGTGTCGCCGCAGCAGGCCATCAAGATTGGCCCGGGATACCAGGTGCCTTACGCGCAACGCGTCAAGGCGGAGGTGGGGTTGCCGACGATGGCGGTCGGGCTGATCACCGAGGCCGAACAGGCCGAAGCGATCATCGCCAACAATGAGGCGGACATTATCTCGATCGCCCGCGCGATGCTGTACGACCCGCGCTGGCCGTGGCACGCGGCGGCCAAGCTTGGCGCTAGTGTCAATGCGCCGAAGCAGTATTGGCGCTCGCAGCCGCGCGGGCTGGAAAAGCTGTTCAGGGACGCGCACTTCGGCCAGCGTTGATGAACGGCCGTTGAGCGCCTGGCCGGGAACGTAAAAGCGGGAAGGTAGATGCTGCCTTCCCGCTTTGTTCTTTATGGTTTTTGGATCCGACGTGTCAGATCAATATCAAGGGCGCGTCTTGCGCAGAATCGCGTAGAGCTCGTCCTTGATCCGCAGTTTTTCCTTCTTCAGCCTCTCGATCTCCAGCGGTGTGGCGGGGTCCAGACCCGCCTCCATGTTCAGGATCTTCTGGTCCAGATCGTTGTGCATGTCGAACAGCCGGGCGAAATGGGCGTCATGCACCTTGAGCATGGAAATCTGTTCGCGATATTCCGGAAACATTGGCAACTCTCCTGCGATGGATCAATGGATGGGCAAGGCTATGTTTGATTCTAGGCATGTCGCGACGGATGCTGTTTGATATCGGTCACGCCACACCGGGCGAACTGTCGCCGCTGCGCGCCCGCACAATGCCTCCTTGACTTTTCCCGACGCGGAAAGCGGTGATTCCGGCGCCACGAAGTGCCGCGCCGCAACATCGAAAAATGCCAGAAACGAAGGGATTACCATGATTGTCGCCCCAGGGCGACAAGCGCGACCATGGCCTTAATAGATTGCGTTGGGCAGTAGAGACGGGCTCCCCCCCACGTGCAGGCCCGCCTTCACAGAAGTAGTCGAAGAACGAACTCTGGGAGACATCCATGCAAGTCTATGACGGCCTCGTCTTCGTTTGCGCCATGCTGCTGATCTGCATGTACGCCTATCTTGGCGTGCAGTCGCAGAGCATCGCGCTGAAGTATGTTTCGCCGGCGGTGGTCGGCGTGCTCACGGTCGTCTACTCGCTGTTGCCAATGCGGATGATTGGCTGACAGCCGCGTATCTGCGACAAAAACCCCGCCCATGTGAATCGGGCGGGGATGCGTCATGCGCACGCGCTACTTGTGCGCTACTGCGGCGTGCGCTGCTGTGTCAGCGCTCGTCTTATCGCAGCGAAAGCCAGATTGCCTTCGGTTCGGTGAAGTTCTCGATGGCGGCGTCACCGTGCTCGCGGCCGAGTCCGGAGTCGCCGGCGCCGCCCCAGGGCAGACGCACGTCGGTATAGCCGTACGTGTTGATCCACACCGTGCCCGCCCGCAATTCCCCGGCTACCTTGTGCACGCGCGCGATGTCCGCGCTCCATACCCCAGCGGCCAGGCTGAACGCGGTGCCATTGGCGATGCGCACGGCATCGGCGTCGTCTTCGAATGGAATCACGCTGGCCACCGGGCCAAAGATCTCTTCCTGCGAGATCCGCATTTCGTGCTCGACGTTCGCGAACACGGTCGGCTCGACGAAGAAGCCGCGCTGTCCGATGCGCGCGCCGCCGGTCACCGCGCTGGCGCCTTCTCGCTTGCCGATTTCCACATAGTCGAGCACGGTCTTCATCTGCGCCGCCGAGACGACGGGGCCCATCGTCGTGTCCGGCGAGGCCGGATCGCCGACCCGTATCGCGCGGGCGCGGGCAGTCAGCCGTTCCACCACTTCGTCGTACACCTTGCGCTGCGCCAGGATGCGTGACCCGGCCGAGCAGACCTGCCCCGAGTTGAAGAAGATTCCGGATGCCGCGGCACGCGTGGCCGCATCGATGTCGGCATCGGCAAAGATCACGTTGGCGGACTTTCCGCCCAGTTCCAGCGTGACGCGCTTGAAGTTGGCGGCCGCGCCCTGCATGATCCCGCGCCCGACCCCGGGCGATCCCGTGAACGTCACCTTGTCGATTCCCGGGTGCGCAACCAGCGCATTGCCCACCACGCTGCCCTTGCCGGTGACGACGTTGAAGACGCCCGGCGGCACGCCGGCCTCCAGCGCCAGTTCGGCCACGCGCAGGGCCGTCAGTGGCGTAATCTCGGCGGGCTTCACGATCAGCGTGCAACCGCAGGCCAGGGCGGGTGCGATCTTCCACATGCCGATCATCAGCGGGAAATTCCACGGGATGATGGCCGCGACGACGCCGACAGGCTCGCGCACCGTGTAGGTCAGCGCGTCCGGCCGCGTTGGAATCACCGCGCCGTGGATCTTGTCGCACCAGCCCGCGTAGTACCGCACGGTGTCGATAACCGCGGGCAGATCCTGCCGACGGACGGCCGCCAGCGGCTTGCCGGCATCCAGGCTCTCCAGCGTGATCAGTTCCTCGGCATGGGCTTCCAGCAGGTCGGCGAACCGGTTGAGGATGCGGCCGCGATCGGCGGCGCGCATGCCCGCCCAGCCCTTGAGTGCCGCGCGGGCGGCCTGCACGGCGGTGTCGACGTCAGCGGCGCTGCCTTGCGCCACCAGCGCGATGGGTTCCTCGGTGGCGGGGTTGATGTCGGTGGAATACTCACCGCTGCCGGGGGGCAGCCGCTTGCCGTCGATCAGCAGATCGTGCTTCGGCAAGTCGGGGCGTGTGGCGGTCATGGAAGGCTCCTCGCTTGAGTCATGGTTTGAAATGACGTGCGCGTTGGCCGAGGGAATCAGGCCCGCAGTGCCTTGCAGTGTGGTGGGCCGCCAGACCTAAGTCCAATTAATAGGACTGATCTATTCATGCTTTTAATGCATGAATATGGCTGATGCTTATTGTTGGACCCGATACCATTCGGAGCCCCGGAGCAGGGCGCCAATGGCCGAATGGAGTTCGCCCGGGACCACGGGCTTGTGCAGCAGCGCGGTGCCACCCGCGTGGACGTTGCGGAGCTGATCTGCCGCTGTGTCGCCGGTGATGATGATGGCCGGCAGCGCCTGGCCGGTGCGCTCGCGGATCGCGGCGATGGCTTCGTGGCCGGTGCGATGGCCGCGCAGCCGGTAGTCGGCCAGGATCAGGTCGGGGGGGAAGGTGTCGAGCAGGGCCAGCGCCTCGTCCTCGGATTCGGCGGGCCGGCAGTCGCAATCCCAGGCCGCCAGCAGTTCGGCCATTGCCTGGCGGATTGCCGGATCGTCGTCGATGACAAGCACGCGCAGACCATCCAGGCGGATCACGCTGCCGGGGAACGTGACTTCCTCGGGCGCGCCCCAGGCCAGTGGCAGTTGCAGACGGAATACCGAGCCGCGTTCCGCTATCGAATCCAGTGTTACGCGGGTCTGCATCGTGCGCGCCAACCCGTCGACAATGGCCAGGCCTAGCCCAAGCCCCTTGCGCTGGTCGCGCTCCGGGTTGCCGAGCTGGTGGAACTCGCGAAAGATCTCGCGGTGCTGCGCGACGGGAATACCGATGCCGGTATCCCAGACCTCGATCGAGGCATGGAAGCGCCGGGGCCGGCAGGCGATCAGCACGCCGCCGGTGTGCGTGTAGCGGATCGCGTTGGCGATCAGGTTACGCAGGATCAGTTCGACCAGCGCCGGGTCGCCAAACAGCGTGGCAGTGGTGTCGCGGGTGCGATAGACCAGTCCACGCGCATTCGCCTGCGGTGCGAACTCGTTCTCGAGCTTGTGCAGCATCGGCTGGAGCCTGAACGGGCGCGGCCGCGCGGTGATCACACCGGCCTCGAGCTTCGAGAAATCGAGCAGCGTGTTGAGCATCTCCCGCGCCGCGCCGGACGACGCCTCGATGTGGTCCAGCAACTGGCGCTGGTGCGTATCCAGCGGCGTGCGCCCGAGCGACACGAGAAACAGGCCCAGCGCATGCAGGGGCTGGCGCAGGTCATGGCTGGCCGATGCCAGGAACACCGACTTGGCGCGATTCGCGTTCTCGGCCTCGCGCAAAGCGTGACCGGCGCGCGCGGTCTGGTCGCGTAGCTGCGAGATCAGTTCGACATTCTCGAAACGCAGCGCAATCGAATGACGCGCCACGCGCGAGTAGTTGCGCGCGAAGATCAGCAGCACCACCAGATACAGCGGCGTGCCAAAGAACATCGGCAGGTAGGCAATGTCGCGCGTGAGCAGGAATACGATCCACACCGGCAGGATCGCGGGAATGAAGAAACCGATGGCCACCGGCAAGCAGGTGGAGAAGACCGCCAGCGCCGCCGCGCTCATGCCGGCAATCAGCGACAGCACGCAGATCACCACGGCGGGCGACCGGATATCAAGGTAGAGCCAGGCCACCAGTCCCCACAGGCTGCCGATCAGCACCAGCATGACGGTCATGGCGCGCGCGTAACGTCCCGCGCGAGCCTCGGTCAGACGGTCGGGCACGGCCAGCCGGCCGAAATGGGCGATGGCGCAGAGCACGACCATCGACGCGGCCCAGGGCATGGCGCCGGGGTGTCCACCCGTGACCGTCAGGCCAACTGCCAGGATGATCGCCGCAAGCGAGCAGCCAAGCATCGCGATGCCGAAGCTCTGGTCGATCAGCTCCATCTGCGCCGCAAGCAGGCGCGGCTCGTCATAGTGAGGCAGCAAGGAGGGCCACATGCCGGGCGTGGGCGTCAGCGTTGTGCCTGCACCAGACCGCGGCGCTGGGCTTCGAGAATGGCTTCCACGCGGCTGACCACGCCGAGGTGGTCGAGAATCGCCGCCACGTGCACGCGTACGGTGTTTTCCGACAGGCCGAGGTGATACGCGATGACCTTGTTCGAACGCCCCAGATTAAGCTGGTTCAGGACCTCGAGCTGGCGCGGCGTGAGCTGGCTGGGCCTGTAGGCCCGGGTCTGTGGGAGGCAGTCGCAGGGCTGTTCGGTCGGAAAGTACGTGCCGCCCGCCAGGCAGCAGGCAATTGCTTCCTCGATTTCGCGCGGGTCGGCGGATTTCGGCAGGAAACCGGCGACTTCCTTGCGCGCCTCATCGGGGATCGCGTCGATGCCCGACGTGCCGGAGACGATCACGATCGGTGCGCGGGAGAAATGCCGACGGAGCACCTTGATGCCCTCGATGCCATTCAGCCCGGGCATCTGGATATCCAGCAACAGGATATCGACGGGCTTGTCGCCATGCGCCTCGGTGGCCTCCATGACCGACCCCGCCTCCATGATCGACGCGACATTCGGGCTGGCGGCCAGCAACAGCTTCAGTCCGGTGCGGAACAGCGTGTGGTCATCGATCAACAGAAGCCGGGCTTGCGACATGAGAAAGTGCGGGGGGCGACAGACAAGGACGATTGGACTCGATTCCAGCATGCTTGTCCATGATGCTTACCCCCCGGCCGTCTTTCCGGCGTTGCCCCGCATTTGGGGTAGTCCGGAAAGATTATTGGCAACGCGTAAAGTCGCTGCCACGATGCTGACATGGACGAATTCCGCGACTTGTCCATACCACTTTGAGTACCCGCTCCACCCGGCAGCGGGTATTTTTTTGGCCTCGGCGAAATATGCCGATTGGAATCATTCGTCGGCCTTCGCGCCGGAGCGATGCACGATCTCCGCCCACTTCTTGCCCTCGGAGACGTTGTACCGCGCGAAATCCGCCGGCGAGGACCCGACGGGTTCGGCGCCCATGTCGGCGTACTGCTGGCGCACGTCAGGGCGCTTCAGCGCGGCAGCGGCATTCGCGGCCAGCTTTTCGACGATCGGAGCCGGCGTGCCGCGCGGCGCCCACAGGCCATACCACGTGCTGATGTCGAAGCCCGGCAGGCCCGATTCGGCGACGGTGGGCACGTCGGGCAGGGCGCTGGCGCGGTGCGCGGTGGTCACCGCCACGGCACGCAGCTTGCCCGACTTGATGAACGGCATGGCCGACGGCATCGAATCGAACATCAGCTGAATCTGTCCGCCCATCAGGTCAGTCAATGCCGGCGCGCTGCCCTTGTACGGCACATGCTGCATCGGCACCTTGGCCGCCAGCTTGAACGATTCGCCAGCCAGTTGCTGTGCCGATGCATTACCGGCCGAGCCGAAATTGAGCGCGCCACCCTGGCGCTTGGCGTACGCGATCAGGTCCTGCACGGTCCTGACCGGCGAGTCGTTGTTGACCACCAGTACCAGCGGCACCTCGGCCAGTTGCGTGATCGGAACGAAGTCCTTGAAAGCGTCGTAGCGCATCTTGGAGTAGATGCTCGGGTTGATCACGTGCAGCGAGGCATTGGCCAGGATCGTGTAGCCATCGGGCGTGGCGCGTGCGACCGCTTCCGCGCCAATCATGCCGCTGGCCCCCGGCTTGTTGTCGACGACAACGCTCTGGCCCATGCTCTCGCCCATCTTGACGGCGACCACGCGCGCGAGCAGGTCGGTCGGTCCGCCGGCAGGGTAGGGCAAGACCATGCGTACCGGATGTTGTGGAAACGTCTGCGCGGACGCACCGACGGGCAGCATGGCGATGGCCGTTGCCACGACTGCCAGCGCAACATGCAGCCGTGACCATGCCGGCTTCGTTGTAGATGGATGATTCATGTCTCTGTCTCCTTGATTTTTATTGCCACCTTGCCAACAACCTTGCGGGATTCCAGCGCGGCGAGGGCATCCCCCAGGCCGGTGATCGGATAGACAGCGGACACGGTCGGCTCCAGCTTTCCTTCCGCAGCCCACTGAAACAGGGTGGACATGACCTGCTGCAACGCCGGAGCGTGCTCGGCGCGCTCGTCGGACGGCGTCCAGCCGATGTATCGGCCGAAGAAGAAGCCGTGCAGCGTCAGGTTCTTGACCAGCAGCAGGTTGACCGGCGCCTGCGGGATGGACCCGCTGGCAAAGCCGATGCTGAGAATTCGCGCGTTCGGCGCAGCCGCGCGCAGCGCCTGGGCGAACAGGTCGCCGCCGACCGGGTCCACCACCACATCCGCGCCACGGCCACCGGTGAGTGCCTTGACTTGAGCGGCGAGGTCCTGGGGCGCAACCGCGTGCGTGGCCCCGCGGCGCAGCGCGTCGGCGCGTTTTGCCTCGGTGCTGGCGCAGGCAATCACGGTCGCGCCAAGTTGCCGCCCGACCTCCACCGCCGCGAGTCCGACGCCAGCGCCAGCGCCGAGCACCAGCATGGTGTCCTGCGGCGTCAGCGCGCAACGCCAGACCAGGCCGCAATAGGCGGTGCCGTACGAGAGTGGGATCGGCAGCGCGACCTTCGGCGGCAGCGAGTCGGGGACAGGGTAGACGGTGTACTCAGGTACCGTGAATCGCTCCGCGTAGCAGCCCCAGTCGGCGATGGCTACGACCCGGTCACCTGGGCGCAGCCGCGTGACGGCCTTGCCGCAGGCCACCACGCGTCCCACCGCTTCCGTGCCGGGCACGAATGGCAGCGGGGGGCGGCGCTGATACTGGCCGGCGATCATCAGGCCGGTGGCATGGCTGACGCTGGCGAACTCCACTTCGATCGTGACCGCATGGGGGTCGGCCAGGGCGGGCTCGGACACGGTCGCGAGTTCCACATCCTCGACGCCGCCGAACTGCTTGCATACGAGCGCCTTCATCATGCCATCGCCTTCGCCGACGTGACGGTTGCCTGTCGCACCACGCCTAGCCGCAACCATTCGTCGATGGCGTGGCTGCCGAAGCCGGCTTCCTGCAGCAACGCCACAGTGTGTTCGCCATTCTCGGGTGCTGGCCCGGCGGGCCGTCGCATGTCCCGGGCGGGGATCCCGGCGAAGGGCAGAGCGCCCAGCCCTGGTTGCTCGATCGACTGGAATGTCTGGCGGTGCGCCGCCTGCGGGTGCTGCAGCACGTCGGCATAGCCGCGGACCGGGGCGTGAAGCACGTCGTGGCGGCTCAACTGCTCCTGCCACGCACTGGTCGTGCGGGTGACGATGATTTCTCCGACCTGCCGGTTCAGCAGCGCCGCGTGTTCCATGCGACTGGCGTTGTTGACGAAGCGCGGGTCAGCCAGCCAATCGTCGCGGTCGAGGGCGTGACAGAGTTTGGCGAACTGCGCATCGTTCAGGGCCAGCAGCGTCACACTGCCGTCACGGGTGGCAAAGACCCCGTTGGGCGCGCTGACCGGGCCGGCAACGGCCTGGCCCGCGATGGCGTGCTCGAGGAGATTGTTGGCCTGCAGCGCGCAGCAGGCGTCGAACAGATTCAGTTCGACATGACCGCCGCGCCCGGTGCGGTACCGCCGGCACAAGGCGGCGGCGCAGGCCTGGGCCGCGTAGAGGCCGGTGGCGGCGTCCGCCAGCAACATGCCGATGCGGCGGGGCGTTCCGTCGACGCCACGGTTCGCGAACATCAACCCGCTGTCGGCCTGCATCACCGAGTCCGATGCCGGGTAGTCGGCGTAGGGGCCATCCGGGCCGTAGCCGCTGATCGAGACATAGACCAGTTCGGGGCGCAGCGCCGCCAGCGTGGCATGGCCCACGCCAAGCCGATCTGCCACCTGCGGGCGAAAGTTCTGCACTACCACGTCGGCCTGCAGCGCCAGTTGGCGCAGGACATCCCTGCCAGCTTCGACCGTGGCGTCCACGCAGATGCTGCGTTTGCCGCCGTTGTACGCAATGCTCAGCGCGCTGGTATCACCGCGCACGACACCGACCTTGCGCCCCCAGTCTCCGGACGGCGGCTCGACCTTGATGATCTCCGCACCCTGCTGCCAGAGGATATGCGCGCAGTACGGGCCGGCGATGCCCTGGCTGATGTCCAGCACACGCAGGCCGGCAAAAGGTAGGTCAGGCAGATCGGGCAGGCCGGGCAGGCCGTCATCGGTTGGATGGGTGGGGGCAAGGGCATTCGACATGGGCGGTTCGCATGATTTAGCGCGATGCCTATGCTAGGGTTACGCCTCCGCCGTGACAATCCATCGTTTTGTGCCAGTGGTGTTGACTCATGATTGACAATAGCTTGGACCTCAACCTAGTACGGCTGTTCGTGACGATGGTGGAATCGCGCACGTTGACGGCGGCCGCCGAGCGCAGTGGCATGACCCGCTCCAATGTGTCCCACCGTCTGAAGGTGCTCGAACAGCACCTTGGCGCTCAGTTGATGCGGAGGACAACCCGGCACGTCGAACTGACGGAGGCCGGGCAACTGCTCTACGCCCACGCACTGCGGATGCTCGATGAACTGCAATCGGCCAAGACCGCGATCGACAGCCTCGGCACGGTGGTGCGTGGCGACGTGCGCATCCGCCTGCCGACGGGGCTCGGCCATCTCTACCTGACGCCGCTGCTGCTGGAGTTCGCCCGCATCTACCCGCAGATTTCGCTGCGCGTGGTCATCAACGACAACATCGGCGACCTGATTTCCGCGGAGGTCGACATGGCGCTGAAAATCACGTCCCAACCGCCAGATGACCACGTGGCGCGACGCATCTGCGACGTTGGCTGGTGCTTGTGCGCGACGCCGTCTTTCCTGGACAGCCGTGGCCCGATCCTGAGCGTGGCCGATCTGGAGAGTTGCGACATGATCGCGCCCGCATCGCTGGGCCGACGCTTCACGCTCAAGGTGTGGATGGCAGGCACCCCGACGACCTTGCGCGTGTCACCACGTATCCAGTCCGGCGACTATCCGTTTCTGCTGGAATCGATGATTGGAGGCCTTGGTGTGGCACTGCTGCCGCGCTATGCCGTCTGGCGGCAACTCCAGACAGGACAGGTCCGCGAGGTGCTCGCCGAATGCGAGGCGGAGGGTGTGGGGGACAGCGTTTACATGCTGACGGCATCGAATCGCTACCCGACGCTGGCGACCCGCACGCTGATGGATTTCATCCGCGTGCATCTGGAGCGGCAGGCGGAGAGTTGGCGGCGGAGCGGCAATCCGCAGTTGGTGTCGGCGTAGCCGGCATGGTGGGAATGGCCGAGCAGATGTGGCGCTTCCAATCCCCCTACCGCCGCTGCGCCAACCAGATCCCCACCCCGATACAAACAAGGCCCACCCCGTGATACCAATGCGGCGACTCGCCCAGTAGAACGGTGGAAAGCACGGCCGCGAATAGCGGGGTGAGGGTGATGAAGAAAACCGGCAATTGCGCCCCAGCGCGCGAGATGGCGCGATCCCAGACGAAATACGCCAGTAGCGACGGCACGGTGCCCACATACAGCAGGATCCACGCGACCTTGCCGCTCCACTGCAGGGGTTCCGTCAGCCGGCCGAGTTCCCACGCGGCGACGGGAATGCTGGCGATGACGCCTGCAACGATCTGCGCAAGCAGAAGTACCGGCAGCGGCAGGTCGGGGCGGTGCTTGCGCAGTAGCCAGGTGTAGAAACTCCAGGTGATTGTCGCGGCGAGCATGTACAGGTCGCCTGGCACGAATTCGAGATGGGTCAGCCGCTCGGGCTCGCCGCGCATCAGCACGAACGACACGCCCAGCAGGCAGAGCAGGGCGCCCGCCACCTGCCACGGCCGGAAGCGCTCATGGAAAAAGCAGGCGCCGATCAGCAGCAGGAAGAGCGGGGTGGATGCGCCGATCAGGGTGACGTTGATCGGCGTGGAGGTGGTGAGCGCCAGGTACTGGAACGCGTTATAGCTGGCGATCGACAGCAGGCCCATGGTGGCGAGCATGGCGAGATGCTGTCGCAGCGCGGCGCGATGCGTCATGACGCCCCGCCACGCGTAGGGGGCCAGCAGCAATGCCGCGATGATCCAGCGCACAAGATTCAGCGTGATCGGTGGCACGGTGCCCGCGGCGAGGCGTCCGACGATGGCATTTCCGGCCCATGCCAGCGGCGGGAATGTCAGCAGGAACAAAGTGGTCGCGTCGATGCGGGTGGTCTTCATCTTGTGTGAGAGCGCGGCTGACGGGCCCCGCGAGTGAACGGGACAGAGACGTTGCGGGAGCCGGCAATATACGTCCGATACGGTGATCCGTGTTGTATCGGACGGTAGCCATCATGGGTACTCCCGTTCGGAGAGCGCTGGCCGGGAGGAGGCCGGGCGTCGCAGTATACTTCCCGCCTTTGTCACGCCATTCAGGATTCCCCATGAGCGCATTGCCCGCCTGCCCGAACTGTCATTCCGAGTACACCTACGAGGATGGTGGCCTCTTTATCTGCCCGGAATGCGCGCATGAATGGTCGGCGCAGGCGTCCGCGCCGGCCGAGGCGGAAGTCCGGGTTCATCGTGATTCGGCGGGCAACGTGCTGCAGGACGGGGATACCGTCACCGTTATCAAGGATCTCAAGCTGAAGGGATCTGCCGGCACGATCAAGATGGGTACCAAGGTGAAGAACATCCGCCTGGTCGACGGCGATCACGATATCGACTGCAAGATCGACGGCTTTGGCGCCATGAGTCTGAAATCGGAGTTCGTCCGCAAGGTGTGACGGTCTACGAATTCCTTCCCGGGGCAGCGGCTGAGCGCACGCATCAGCCTCCGGAATGATGCCCCGGCGCCTTGCTCAATAGATGCGTTCTCTGGTCCGCGCTGAGCGACAGGTGCCGCTCGTAGTGCCGCAGGATGTCGGCAATGATTTCCTCGTCGCGCAGATA
This sequence comes from Cupriavidus sp. HMR-1, assembly GCF_000319775.1. Classification (NCBI taxonomy): domain Bacteria; kingdom Pseudomonadati; phylum Pseudomonadota; class Betaproteobacteria; order Burkholderiales; family Burkholderiaceae; genus Cupriavidus; species Cupriavidus sp. HMR-1. The sequence goes on along the minus strand of NZ_ANKP01000022.1, from coordinate 30,247 downwards.
CTGTATGTCGTAGCCCTCGCGGCCATCCTCGAAGAACGTGATTGGCTCGAAGACATGAGCGCGGCGATTCTCGGGTTCCGCCGCTTCGCGCACCAGGAACGCGGGCAGGGTGCGGCGGACAGGCCGGGCCCCGTAGAGGAAGTCGCGCACGCCCTCGAATGGAATGGACAGCCAGACCGCGCCGTCGGCCTCGTTGTGCTGCACGCTTGATGCAATGCCGCGGCGCTCCAGTTCCTTGCTGACTTCCTGCATGGCGGCCTGCACCGGGCCGGCAAGGAAGCGGCGCACGTCGGTCTCGGTGGATTGATGGACGATCTGCGTCAACCGGCGGCGCCAGTGCTGGCCGCTCCAGAACGTCGTGGCTGGTGCAAGCTCCTGTGAATAGTGCGCGCGGTCGGCAAGCAGGCCGAGCCAGAGCCCGTAGCAGAGCGCCATCATGATGATGGCGACCGGCAGGGCGGCCACCAGCGTCATCGCCTGCAGCGCCTTGAGCCCGCCTGCCACCATCAGGACGGCGGCCGTGATGCCCAGCACGAGCGCCCAGAACAGCCGTTGCCAGACGGGCGAGTTGACCGCGCCTCGCGACGCGATGGTGTCGATCACAAAGGCGCCCGAGTCCGCGGAGGTGACGAAGAACACCGCGATCAGCACGATGGCCAGCGCGGCCAGACCCTTGGCAAGCGGAAAGAACTCGAAGAAGCGGAACAGCAGCGCGTCGACGTTGCCGGCTGTCTGGGCTAGCGCGCCCATGGCCTGATGGGTGTCGACCCAGATCGCCGTATTGCCAAAGACCGTCATCCACAGCAGGTTGAACGCTGTCGGCACAAGCAACACGCCAAGCACGAACTGACGAATGGTGCGTCCGCGAGAGATCCGCGCGATGAACATGCCAACGAACGGGGACCACGAGATCCACCACGCCCAGTAGAGAATCGTCCAGCCGCCATACCAGCCGGACTCCTGCGGAGGTACGTAGGCATAGGTGCGGAACGACAGGCTGACGATATTCGACAGATAGTTGCCGATGTTGTCGGTCAGCGCGTCGAACAGAAAGCTGGTCGGCCCCTCCACGAGGATAAAGAGCAGTAGCAGGATGGCCAGCATCAGGTTCAGTTCGCTCAGCCGGCGAACGCCTTTGTCGAGACCCGATGCCGCCGAAATGCCGGCCAGGGTAATCACCACTGCGACCAGGCCGATCCGGAAGCCGGCGGATTCCGTTTCCCAGCCCGCTACCTGATGCAGGCCGGCGCTCAGTTGCAGCACGCCGTAGCCGAGCGTCGTTGCGATGCCCGCGATCGTGCCGACCAGCGCGAAGGCATCCACCGCGTGGCCGGCTGGCCCCTCGATGCGATGCCGCAGCACGGGGTACAGGCCGGACCGCATGGTCAGGGGCAGGTTGTAGCGGAATCCGAAGTAGGCCAGCACCAGTCCCATCACGCCATAGACAGCCCATGCATGAAACCCCCAGTGAAAGAAGGTCATGAGCATCGCCTCGCGTGCCGCGAGCGGGGTTCCGCCCTCGACCGTGGGTGGTTTCAGATAGTGTTGCATCGGCTCGCCAACGCCGAAGTACATCAAGCCGATGCCCATGCCTGCCGCGAACAGCATGGCGGTCCAGGACAGGAAACTGAACTCGGGCTCGGCATTGTCCGGGCCGAGGCGGATGTCGCCGAAACGGCTGGCTGCAAGCAACAGCAGGAAAAGGAGGAAGCTGGTGACGGCCAGGGTATAGAACCACCCGAAACGCAGTGTGACCCAGGCTTGGGCGACGGAGAATGCCTGGTCGGCGATCTTCGGATACACGCCGCAAAGCACAAGCAGACCACCGATGATCAAGAGGGATGGCACCACGACCTGTTTGCTGAGCGTGGTGCGAAGCCAGCCGGACGAGGATTGGGCCGCTGGCTCGGGATCAGGTTTGTCCGATGGGGACGCCTTGGGGTCAGGAACTTGCGCTTGCGCCATCGAGGACTGGTCAGGCGCGGCGCGATCGTTTGGGCGTGGTGTCATGACATCCACCTGAGGGCAGCAACACGCCCGTTATCGATCACATGCCGCCAACGCGATATGCGAGGGCCACGATAATGGGCCCAAGCACCGGCAGCATCACGTTGGCGATGGCATACGTCACCGTGTAGCCGAGCAGCGGCACCGAACTCTGGCTGGCGGCCAGCACGGCACTGATCGCCGGCGTGCTGACGTGCTGCCCCGCGATGGCGCCGACCAGCAGTGGCCCCTGGATTTTCAGGAACTTGTGGCCGATCCAGAGTGACATGCAAGCCGGCGTCAGCGACACGGCCAGGCCGACGAGCGGCAGCACGGCGCCATGCTCGCGAATCAGCGTGACGGCATCAGGTCCGGCAGACAAGCCGACACAGGCCACGAACATCGCCAGTCCCAGGTCTTTCAGCAACTGGACCGCGGCGCTTGGCATGTCGCCCACGCCGGGCCGTTTGAAATTGATCCAGCCGAAGACAAGACCGCTGAGCAGCGCGCCGCCGCCGCTGCCGAGCGAGATCGGGATGCCGGCTGCCTTCAGGGTGACGCTGCCGATCAAGAGGCCAATCAGGATGCCCGCGCACAGGAAGACGAGTTCGGTGGTATCGGTGGTGCGTAGATCCCTGCCCAGGTTGCGGGCCGCTGAGGTCAGTGTCGGCTCCACGCCCACCAGGCTTACCCGGTCGCCATGCTGCAGGCGTGTGGCGGGCGTGATCGGCAGGCTCATGCCGGATCGAACGATCTGCTGGACCCAGACGTAGCGGAGATGTTGCTGGGCGGCTTCCCGGCCGAGTTCGGCCAGTGAGCGGCCATTGACAGCGGGATTGTTGACGATCACCTGGTGCTCTTCGAGCCGCAGCACGTCGGACTGGCTCAACGGCAACGACACCTCCTGGCCAATCACCTCGCGAGCCGAGACGAGTTTGTCGCGCACGCCGATCAGCGCCACGATGTCGTCCCGTTCTATGGTCAGATCAGGCACCGACTCCATGAGCTTGCCGTCGCGCACCAGCCCCATCACCAGTGTCCGCCCGCCAAGCGCGGTTTCCAGTTGGCGCACGGTCAAACCGGCCGCATGTTCCACGCGGTGAGCACGTCCCACCAGGCGGGGCAGCACCGGCTGCGTGGCGACGTCATCGTCGGAGGCGGCCTGCAGTTCCTTGGCCAGTTCGCTCGATGCCTCGCGCAGGTTGAAGCGAAGCAGGAAGGGGGCCACCTGGCTGGTGAAGAACACGATGCTGATCAGGCCGACGAGGTAGGTCAGCGTATAGGCCGTGGCGATGTTCGATTGCATCCGGGCCAGTTCCGTCGGGACCAGGTTCAGATGTTTGAGCGCCTCCGCTGCCGTGCCGACCACTGCGGATTCCGTCGCCGCGCCGGCTGCGAGGCCCGCCGCCGTGCCAGGGTCCAGATCCAGCATTCGCACGGCCACCAGCACGATTGCCAGCACCACGAACGCTTCGATGAGCGGCAGAACCATGAACCGCAGGCTGGAGCGGTTCAGGTTCGCGAAGAACTGCGGCCCGCCCGAATATCCCATCGCGAAAATGAAGAGCGCGAAGGCAACGTCCTTCAGCTCGCCGTGCATCTGGCACCCGGTCTGCCCGACAAGCAGCGCCACGATCAGCGTGCCACAGACACCGCCGAGCACGATCGGGCCGACGCGAAGCTTGCCGATGGCGTAGCCAAGGCCGACGGTGATGAACAGCACCGCCGTGGGCATCTGGTTGAAGAATCCGATCGAGCATTGCATGGGCGGGAGATCCTGTAGACACGAGGGTCGTGCGCAAACGCCTGCGGATACCGGAAGAGCCTGACTCGCGGCCGGGGCCGTGGCTGGCGCCCCCTGGCAAGGCCGGACTCTCCCAGTCTCGACAGCATATCAACGCGAGTATCGGCAACCCGGAGGTTGGGCGCCATTGGCACAAAGGGTAATCCCGCTGCCCTAAAGGGCAATCATTCGGTCGCCCACCCACGCCGCAATGCTCAGCGGAGCCCAGCCTCCGCGCTGAAATAGGTCTTCAGCAAGGCGGCGCCGCGCTCGCCCACACGCGTCTGCCAGACGCCGACGGCGCTCAGCCCGGCGGCTTGCAGGGCCTGTTGCACGGCGGGCGCTGGATTGTCGTCGATGGTCACACCGTTGGTGCGCATTCGGGCGGTGTTCTCGGTCAGGCGGGTATTCAGCCGCGACCATTGCTTGTCTTCGGTCGCTTTGGCGGCGGCGGTCACGGCGTCTCGCTGGGCGGATGTCAGGGATTGCCAGGCGGCTGCGTTGACGGTCGTGAACGACAACGGCATGGCGTAGCCGATGGCCGTGAAGTGGGGCAGGTAGTCCCAGAGCTTGCGGCCCGCACCGCCATCGCCCGACGAAAGCACGGCATTGACCGAGCCATCCTTCAGACGCGGCATGGCATCGGCGAACGACAGGTTCTGCGCCTTTGCCCCCGCGGCGCGCATGACGTCGGCGGACGTCTCGTCATAGGCGCGCACGGACAGCGAGCGCAGGTCGTCCAGCGTGCCCACGGGCTTGCGTGTCCATAGGCCCGTTGGCGGCCACGGGGTGATGTAGAGCAGGTGCTGGCCCTGCTTCTCGAATGCCTGCGCGTAGTCCGCGCGGGCCAGATCGGCGAGGCGATGGGCCTTGTCCACCGACGTCGCCACGAATGGCAGCGATGACAGCAGGAAAATCGGATCGACCTCGCCCAGCGCGCCGCCGAATGCATCGCCGGCCTGCAGTTTGCCGTTGCGGATGGCGGCCGGCATCTGGGCGGACTTGATGCCCGCGCTGGCGTCGAAGGTTGGCTGCGGCGCCAATGTGCCTTGCGTGCGGGTGGTGACTTCCTGGGCAAACGTGGTCAGTCCTTCGCCGGGCATCGATGTGGCCGGGTACTCGGTCGCCATCTGCCAGACGACGGGCGCGGGCTGCGCGTGCGCGATGGGTGCGACGAGTGGGAGCAGGGCGGAGGCTGTGTAGCCAGTGGCAATGGCAAGCGTCAGCGTGGCCAGGGATAGACGATGGCGAAGAGGATGCATGGCGGGGCGAAGGATGGGTGGGCGATGTCGGCAAGCCGGGCTTCGCCTCTGCGGGCGACGCCGGCTGCCAGTGCATTATAGGCATCGCCATGGCGGGATGCCGCGTCGTCTCCCCGTCCCCCCCCATCCCGTACCGGGCGCGCCGACTGGGCAAGCGCGGCCTATCGCTTCAGCGAAGCCTGAAGACTGAGCAGATTCTGCGGCAACACACGGATCAGGCCGCCGCGCGGGCTGTCGATATCCGAGATCAGCGCCAGCGACAGCGACACCGTAAACGGAAGCACCAGCATCAGGATGATCTTGGCGTTCTCAGATCGGGCGCCGTAGCCCTGCATCATGCTGCTGAAAAAGGCGATGACGATCATCAGGCCCCAGGCCGAGACCGGAATCCGATTGATCCACGCGGCCTCGGAGTAGCCCTGGCTGTTGATAACGTCGTTCATACCGGACACCACCAGGCCCGTGATCGGCGTGGGTTTCGCGCGTGCCGCCGAGCGCATCAGCTTCCACATCTCGTCCTCGATCTGCGAGGTGGCCGCTTCGATTTCCTGCATTTGAGCGCTGTCGCGCGTGCGGTAGTAGAGAATGCGCTGGTCCAGGTATCGGACCAGAAGCGCCTTGACCTGTTCGGCTTCCGGCCCCTCGATCAGGTCCGCCCGCAGATACTCGGTGCCGATCGCATTCGCTTCTTCTTCCTCGAGGTTCTTGCGCTGATCGTACCGTCCCACGGCCATCGACAGCGTGAATCCGATCAGCAGGGCCAGCAGGGTCAGCGTGGCGCCCTGGACGATGCCGAAGTCGTCCTTGACTTCGGCAGGGAGTGGCCGAATCCGGCGCAGCACCAGCGCGCCAAGCGCCGTGGCCGACGACATGACCACCAGCATGACAACAAAAAGGACGGCTGGATGATTGATGAGCGGGTTCATGGGAATCTCTGCTCGTCGCATCGACGTCGCGCGGTTGCGGGAGTCCTACTTTGGCACGATCCGGGCGTTTTGGCGCGGCTCTTGTTTCTCTTTCATGCGTTTGAATGTGGCGTACCGAACGCGGCATTCCGGCCGGCCACCCCATCAATCAATCAGTTTCCCGTTCGCGTCGAAGAACGGATGCAGCGCGCCATAGTCGCCACTCGCGGCAAGGTGCGTCACCATCCCGTGCACGGGATGCCACCAATGCAACAGGTACCCCGGCGGCTCCATGCGGAAGCGCGACGCGGCCTGGGGGTCGAGATCGAGGGCAACCTGATGCGCGGGCCCCGGCGCGGTCATGGCGATGGTGCCGCCGAAGCGGCGCGTGATATGCCGGTGCAGATGGCCGCAGACCACGCGCTCCACTTGCGGGTGCCGCGCGATGACCGCCTCGAACGCCGGCGCGTTCTCCAGCCCCTGGTCGTCCATATGGCCAATGCCGGTGTGGAACGGCGGGTGATGCAGCATCACCAGCGTCGGTTGCTTCGGTGCCGCCGCCAGTGTGGCATCGAGCCAGGCCAGCCCGGCATCTTCGGCCCGGCCCCCCGGTTTGCCCGGTACCGTGCAATCGAAACCGACCAGCCGCAACGGTCCGGCGTCGATGGCGTAGTGAACCGGCGCGTCGCCATCACCATACGCGAACAGGTAAGCGTGATCGGCGAACACGGCACGCAGCGACGGACGATGATCGTGATTGCCGGGCAGCAGCCTGACAGGCATCGGCAGGGGCTGCAGGAGATCGCGCAGGAAGCGGTACTCCGATTCGCTGCCGAAATCGACCAGATCGCCGGTGACGATGACGATGTCGGGCTGCTGCGGCGCGGCCAGCAGGGTGTCGATGGCGGTGCGCAACGCGCCGGCGGTATCGACTCGGCGGTACGACAGCTTGCCGCCCGCCTTGATATGGAGATCGGTCAGTTGCGCGACCAGATAGGGAGCGGCGTTCATGCTGTCTGTCCAGGTCGTGCGGGTCATGCCGCCTCGTGAAGCGTGATCAGATGATCCGTGTCGATCCGCAGGCCGACACGTTCACCGGCCCGCCATGCATCGCGGCGGGCGGTTTCGACAACCATCGGCTGGCCGGTCCCCACGTCCACCAGCAGGCGGGTGTGGTTGCCAAGAAAGAGCGCGGTGACGACGGTGCCTTCCACATGGGCTTGATCGGCCTGAACCAGCACCACGTCCTCGGGGCGGAACATCAGGCGTGCCTGCGCCGAGACCGGGGCGTCGTTCGAGGGGGCCATCGGCACCGTACCGCCCGGCACGCGCCAGTGTCTGGCTTCGGCCACGGCGGGCAGATGGTTCATCGTGCCGATGAAGTCGGCCACGAAGGCATTCGCGGGCGCGCGGTAGATCTCCTGCGGCGTGCCGGCCTGCGCAATGCGGCCCTTGTCCATCACGATGATGCGGTCACCCAGCGCCATGGCTTCGGCCTGGTCGTGTGTCACATAGACGGCCGTGATGTGCAGGCTGCGTAAAAGCTGGTTGATGTCGGCACGCAGCGCGTCACGCAGCTTGGCGTCGAGCGCGGTCAGCGGCTCATCCAGCAGCAGCACGCGGGGCTGTACGGCGATGGCGCGTGCCAGCGCCACGCGCTGGCGCTGGCCGCCGGAGAGCTGGTCGACGCGCCGGTCAGCGAAAGGCTCCAGGTGCATCATCGCCAGCATGTCATTGACGCGGCGCTTGCGCGTGGCCGCGTCGGTGCGACGCACCCGCAGGCCATATGCGATGTTCTCGGCCACGGTCATGTTCGGGAACAGCGCATAGTTCTGGAACACCATGCCGACGCCGCGCTGTTCGATTGGCTGGTCGGTGACGGCGGTGTCCCCGAACCAGACTTCGCCCCCGGCATCGGGTTGCTCCAGGCCGGCGATGATGCGCAGCGTGGTGGTCTTGCCACAACCGGACGGACCGAGCAGTACCACGGTTTCCCCCGCGCCGATATCGAGGTCGAGTGGCTGCAGGGCGGACGTCCCATCGGCAAAGGTCTTGGCGCAGTGGCGCAGGCGGATGGCGGTGGGCTCATGCATGGCGGGTCTCGGCGGATTGGGGTACGGCAGTCACCGGCAGGTCGGCGGTGGTTTCAGGTTGGGGCGCGTGGCGGCGGGCACGCGCGCCAAGCGCGCTCAGCGCCTGCATGAACACCAGCAGCGGAATAATCATCACGAAGAAGACGATGGTGTAGGCCGAGCCGATTTCCAGTCGCATGGACGCGTAGCTGTCGGCCAGCCCAACCGGAAGCGTTTGCGTGGTGGGCGTATGGAGCATCCATGTCAGGTTGAATTCGCCCACCGACAACGTCACCACCATCAGCGCGCCGGCCAGGATGCCCTGGCGGCAATTGGGCAGCACCACCGTGAAGAAGCGCTGCAGGCGCGTGGCGCCCAGACTGGCGGCAGCATCCTCGAGCGTGCGGATGTCAATGGCGGAGAGAATCGCCAGCACCGATCGGACCATGAACGGCAGCGTGAACAGCACGTGTCCGATCAGGATAAACACCCAGCTCGTCCGCAGTGCCTGCCAGCCGCCGTACAGCAGGATCAAGCCCAGCGCGGTGGCCAGCCCGGGCACGGCGACGGGCAGCATCAGCAGTTCCTCGATCAGCCGGGTCACGCGGTTGCGCCGCAGCGCCATGTAGTACGCGGCCGGCACGCCGATCACAAGGGTGCAGGCCAGACAGGCCAGCGCGATACCCAGCGAAAGAAAGATCGTGTTGCGGTAGAGCGACCAGACTTCGACCAGCCAGCGGGTAGTCAGGCCGCTGGATAGCCCGACAAAGATGTTGTTGGTCAGGCCGGCCAGCACGGACAGCACCACGGGCACCGTCATGAACGCGCAGACCGCGAGTGTGAGTGTCAGTTGCAGCCAATAGGCGGCGCGGCGGGGTTTTGAGATCATCGGACATCCTCGGCAGGCCTGGAGGCGCTATCAACATGCAGCGAGGCGGTTCTGGCTAGACGCGCGGCCGCAGACAGTACAAGTGGTACGGCAAGGCCGCGCAACGACGCCAGAATCATTTTGATAGGGCCTCTCAGGCGGTAGCGGCGACCGCATCGCCGGAGTACCAGCGGGCCAGCGCCAGCAGCATCCAGGTGACAGCACCAAGCAGGATCGACAGGGCGGCGGCCATGCCGAAGTTCGCGTAGTTGGTGAACTCGTTGTAGATCGTCAGCGGCAGCACGTCGAGCTGGGTGGCCAGCGTGAAGGCCGTGCCGAACGCGCCCATGCTGGTGGCAAAGCAGATCGCGCCGCTCGACAGCATGGCCGGCATCAGCGCGGGCAACATCACGTCGCGCACCACATGCCAGCGGCTGGCGCCGAGCGATCGCGCCGCTTCCTCCAGCGAGGTGTCGAGCTTGTCGACGGCGGCCATCACCGTCAGGATCACGCGCGGAATCGAGAAGTACAGGTAGCCAACGAACAGGCCGGCGAGTCCATAGGCGAAGGTCCAGCGTTCGCCGGTCAGCGCATCGCCAATCGAAGCCAGCAGGCCGTTGCGGCCTCCAAGCATGATGACCATGAAGCCGATCACCACGCCTGGGAAGGCCAGCGGAAACGTCAGCATTGCCACCAGCACCGGTTTGCCCGGCACCGGATGGCGCTGCAGGAACGTGCCCGATATGCCCGCGATCACCAGCGTCGCCAGCGTGACCAGCGCCGAGAGCAGCACGGTCACCATCAGGCTGTGCAGGTAGCGGCCGCTGGTCAGCACGGTCCAGTAGACCCCCGCGCCGTCCTTGCCGGTCAGGCTGACTTCGATCAGCCGTGCCATCGGCAGGCAGAAGAACGCCAGGAACACGACGAGCGCGGGCAGCGCGAACAGGAAGAGGGCGGGGGATCGTCTGGTCATGATGGAGTCTGGCGGCGCCTGGATCAGCGGACTTCCTTCAGGTACTGCTCGCTGAAGGCTTTCTGCACCTGAGCCATCTTGCCGAAGTCGACCGGCTTGGCGCGAGCGTACTCGGCGGCGGGCAGGAAGCGCGACTGCACGTCCTTCGGCATCGGCACGTTACGCACCGGACGAAGGTAGGCGTTGGCCCACAGCGCCTGGCCCTGGTCGGACAGCACGAAATCAAGCACCTTGCGGCCTTCGGCGGCATGGGGCGCGTTGTTGACCAGGCTCATCACGTAGGGCACCACCAGCGTGCCTTCCTTCGGAATCACGAACGCCACGTTGGCGTGATCCTTGTACTTGGCGCGATAGGCGTTGAAGTCATAGTCGAGCAGGATGGGAATCTCGCCGGACAGCACGCGCGCATAGGCGGTCTGCTTGGGCACGATCGGCTGGTTCTTCTGCAGCTCGCGGAAGTACTTGAAGGCCGGGCCAAAGTTGTCCAGCGTGCCACCCATTGCCTGGTTCACCGCCACGGCGCCCACATAGCCGACGAAGGCGCTGGCCGGGTCGAGGTAGCCGATCAGGCCCTTGTACTCGGGCTTGAGCAAGTCAGCCCACGATTGCGGCACGGGCTTGCCACGCAGTGCGTCGACGTTGACCATGAACCCGAGCGTGCCGGAGTGGATCGCGAACCAGTTGCCCTGCGGGTCCTTGAGGCCGTCGGGAATGTCGTTCCAGTTGGCCGGCTTGTACGCTTGTGTCACGCCATCGGCCTTGGCCTGGATGCCGAATGTCACGCCCAGGTAGGTGACGTCGGCCACCGGGCTGGCGCGCTCGGCAACCAGCTGCGCCAGCGACTGGCCGGAGTTCTTGTTGTCGAGTGGCACGGTGATGCCGGTCTTCTCCTTGATCGCGCGAATCTGCGCGGCCCAGTCGGCCCATTCGGGCGGGCAGTTGTAGCAGATGGCGGTTTGCGCGGCCACGCCCTGGCTGAAGGCCGCGGCGGTTGCGGTGATGGCCAGCCAGCGCAGCGGACGGCGCCAGAAGGATTGCGTCGACATGTGAAGCTCCCTGGTTGAAGGTTGAGACGGCAAGTGGTGCGTATGGCGCTTGTTGGCAGGTTTTATCGCGGCGCGCTGACGGTACCGTCAAGGCGCAGCATGTGTGGCAGCAGGAAAGCGCCTTCCGCTGCGTCATCGTGGTTCAGGTTGCGATGCTGGAGCCGTTGCAGAAGCTGGTGAACGGCTTGCGCGCCGATCTCGGCGTTCGGCTGCATGACGGTGGCCAGCGGCGGCTCCACCAGCGCGCCAAGCGCGATGCCGTCATAGCCGAGCACCGATACGTCGCCCGGCACGCGGCGGCCCAGCCGCTTGAGATCGGAAATCACGCCGATCGCCAGCAAGTCGTTGGTGCAGAAGAATGCGGTGGGGGCGTCGGCACGCGCCATCAATTCACGAATCTGTGTGGCATTGCTGGCCGTGTGCGAGGGCAGGCAGACCGGCTCGAGCGGCGTCAAACCATGCGCGCGCATCGCGTCCTCATAGCCCGCGAAGCGCTGCCGCGCGCGATCGGAGGCCATGAAGGCGCCGGAGATCACGGCGATGCGCCGGTGGCCCGCGGCGATCAGCGCCTTGACGCCCTCGCACGCGCTGACGCGGTTGTCCACGGACACCGAGTGCCGGCCTGGGACCGATACCTGGTTATAGGCCAGCACGTAGGGCACCGACTCCTTGTCGAGCTGGTCGAGAACGAGGCTCTGGGCGGCATCCGCAACGGTCAGCACCATGCCGTCGACACGGTGACGCAGCAGATACTCGATCCGCTCGCGTTCGCGTTCGGTGTTGTAACCGCTCGTGACAAGCATCAGCGAGTAGCCCGCGACCATCGCCGATTCCTCGATGCCGCGCCAGCATTCGGCGAATACCGCGTTTTCCAGCGTGGGCAGCATGACGCCGAGAATGCGGGTCTGCTGCGCGCGCAGCTTGGCGCCGAGCAGGTTGGGGCGGAACGACAGCCGCTGCGCGGCCTCATGCACGCGCTTGGCGGTGGTGTCCCTGACGAGCTGGGGATGGCTGAACGCACGCGAGGCGGTGGCCAGCGATACCTTCGCCGCGAGGGCGACGTCGGCCAGTGTCACACCGTGGCCGGGCTCGGCGGAGGCAACGCTTTGCGGCAACACGGTTCGGCGGGACGTCGGCATGGGCTTCCTCGTCGGGGGTTGGGGGCACGCAGCGATGAAAACGTTTTCATTGAAGCGCCGAAAAATCAGGCGTCAAGGTTTTCCGTTGCTGCGATGCCGCATTGTCGATGCGGTTCGCCCGGGCCCTGCGCCTGTGATGAACCCGGATTCTGGGATGCGAGTGTGACCGGGCGATGACAGGCCCAGACGGAAAGCTCTCGTAACAGACTCGGTACCTTTGGCCGTCAACCAACCGCATCGTCCAGGCGTCAAACCGGCATTCCCATCTGTATCTGTCATAGAAGAGGGTGTCCACATGGTTAACCCCAAGTCGAACGCGCGGAAGTGGCAGCGCCTGCTGGCGCTACTGGCCACGGCAACGTTCCTGGCGGCTTGCGCCCAGACGCCGCCATCGGGGGCGACGCAGCCCGGCAGCCTGTCGTCGGCCGACTTGCGCTGGCTGAATACGGTCAGCTTCGGCGCTGACCAGGCCAGCGTGCAGCGCCTCCAGGCGATCGGACGTGAGCGTTATCTGGAAGAGCAGTTGCACACGCCGCTGGCAGACCCGCAACCGGTGGCGGTGGCAATCGCGGCGTTGCCCGTCAGCCAGGGCGACGCCGTGCAGCGCCAGCAGGCCGTGCGCGCCGAGCGGGAGCGCATCAACACGCTTACCGACGAAACCGAGAAACAGCAGGCGCGTCAGGCGATCAACCGCCAGACGCGGGAGCTCGTGCTCGACACCGAGCGTCGCCATCTGCTGAGGGCGTTGTACTCGCCCGGCCAGCTGCGCGAGCAGATGACCTGGTTCTGGATGAACCACTTCAGCGTCTATGCGGCCAAGGGGCAGGTCGGGTCGATGTTGCCCGAATATGAGGAGCGCGCGATCCGTCCGCACGCACTGGGCAAGTTCCGGGATCTGGTGATGGCGACGGTGACGTCGCCGGCCATGCTGGTGTATCTGGACAACGCGCAGAGCGCGGCCAATCGCATCAACGAGAACTACGCACGCGAGCTGATGGAGTTGCACACGCTGGGCATATCGGGCGGACCCAGCGGCTCGCGCTATACGCAGCAGGACGTGCAGGAGCTGGCACGCGTGCTGACCGGGCTGGGTGTGAACCTGCGCGGAGAGCCACCGAAGCTAGGGCCGGCGCGCGCGGCCATGTATCGCGGCGACGGGCTGTTCGAGTTCAATCCGAATCGCCATGATTTTGGTTCCAAGGTGCTGCTGGGGCAGCGCATCGAGCCCACTGGCTACAGCGAGGTGGAGCGGGCCGTGACCATCCTGTCGCGCGATCCGGCCACGGCGCGCTTTATCTCGGCGAAGCTGGCCACGTACTTCGTGTCCGATGCTCCGCCGCAAGCATTGGTCGACCGGATGGCCGCCACGTTCACGCGTACCGACGGCGATATCGGCGCGGTGCTGCGGACGATGCTGTTGTCGAAGGAGTTCGACAGTGCCGCGGCCCACGGCGCGCGCAAGTTCAAGGACCCGATGGTTTTCGTGGTCTCGTCGATGCGCCTGGCCTATGACGGGCGGCCGGTCACCAATCTGCGTCCGGTGATCAACTGGCTCAATCAGTTGGGCGAGCCGCTGTATGGCCACGTGACGCCGGACGGCTACCCGGCCGCTGAAAGCGCGTGGGCCAGTTCGGGCCAACTGGTGCGGCGCTTCGAGATCGCGCGGACCATCGGCAACGGCCCGGCGGGGCTGTTCACCGGCGAGGATGGCCAACCCACGCAGCGGCGCGGTTTTCCGATGCCGAATAGCCGCATGTTCTACGACACGATCGAAGCCACGCTGGGCCCCGCCACGCGCGGCGCGCTGGCGCAGGCTGGCTCCCAGCAGGAATGGAATGCCGTATTGCTGAGTTCGCCCGAATGGATGCAACGTTGAATGCGCAAGGAGCATGTCATGAATCGACGTGATTGGCTCAGGACCCTGGGTGGCGCGGGGCTGGCCCTGACGCTGCCGACGATGTCGTCGCGCGTGTTCGCGCTGCCCGCGCAGGCCGATGCGCGCTTCTTGCTGGTGTTCCTGCGCGGTGGCTACGATGCGGCCAACGTTCTGGTGCCGGCGGGCAGCGACTTCTACTATGCGTCGCGGCCGACGATCGCCATCAAGCGTCCGGTGGCCGACGGCGCGTCGCCCGATCCGGCTGCGGCGCTGCCGCTGTCGGCAGACGGTTGGGCGCTGCATCCGGTACTGGGCGCGACGATGTTGCCGCTGTGGCAGCGCCAGCAACTGGCGTTTATCCCGTTCGCAGGGACCAGCGACATGTCGCGCAGCCACTTCGAGACGCAGGACGGTATCGAGGCCGGACTGGCGGGCGATGGACATGGCGGCAGCCTGCCACGCGGCAGCGGTTTCCTGAATCGACTGGCGCAGTCGATGGGTGGACAGGCGGCTCCGGTCGCGTTTACCGATGGCCTGCCGATGGTGATGTCGGGCGCGCTCAGCGTGCCGAACGTGTCGCTGAAGGGCACCGGGCGCACACCATTTGACGCGCGCCAGACCCAGATGCTGGCGCAGATGTACAAGGGAACGCGGTTCGAGTCGCTGATCGCCGAGGGCTTCGAGCTGCGCCAGACGGTTGCCGAGCAGGCCGAGGCGATGCGAAAGCACGAGGCCGCGATGCGCAGCGCGGAAGGCGAGTCGATGTCGGGCCGCATGGAGGAAATGCAGGCGGCCAACCGGCGCGCGCTAAGTGCCCGTGGCTTCGAGCAGGAAGCCCGCCGCATGGCCGGGCTGATGCGCGATAAATTCAATATCGGCTTTATCGACGTGGGCGGCTGGGACACCCACGTCAATCAAGGCGGCGCGCAGGGCCAACTGGCGAACCTGCTCGACAACCTGGGGCGCGGCATTGCCGGATTCGCCGAGGAGATTGGCCCGACCTGGCGCAATACGACGGTGGTGGCGATCTCGGAGTTCGGCCGAACGTTCCGCGAGAACGGCACGCGCGGCACCGACCACGGCCATGGCACGGTGTACTGGGTGGCAGGCGGCAATGTACGTGGTGGCCGCATCGTCGGCGAGCAGGTCGCGGTGACGCAGGCCTCGCTCAATCAGAACCGGGACTATCCCGTGCTGAACGACTACCGCGCTGTGCTGGGGGGTGTCTTCCGTCGTCTGTATGGCCTGGACGATGCGCGTCTGGCGCAGGTGTTTCCGGGGACGCGCTCGCGGGATATCGGTCTGGTGTAGCGCAGCGGTTGTGGTGGAAAATGCGGTGGCAGCCGGGGGTAGGGGGGGCGAAAGTAGGGGGTGATGCCCCCGTCAAGTAGGGTGCGTTGTGGCTCAAGTGGCAGCGGGGTTATGCCGATAGCTGCGGTGGGAGCGGACTCTTCCGATCACAAGATCCGCATGAACCAACGCCAGTTTGAGTGCAAGCCTTGTCGCCACCATGACGCCAACCATCGCCGATTGCCTCGAACAAAGGTACCTGCGACCGGTTTTCCAGCCGATCGGGTCGCTCGCCACTGGCGACATCCTCGGGTATGAGGCACTGATACGCGGGCCGGTGGGCACGCCGCTGGAGAACCCTGTCGCACTGTTCGCGGAAGCGGCCAGGGCGGGAGCGCTGGTGCGCATGGAGCGGCTTGCCGCGCGCACCGCGATTGCCGCATTCAT
The DNA here is from genome assembly GCF_000319775.1 of Cupriavidus sp. HMR-1. Lineage (NCBI taxonomy): Bacteria > Pseudomonadati > Pseudomonadota > Betaproteobacteria > Burkholderiales > Burkholderiaceae > Cupriavidus > Cupriavidus sp. HMR-1. The sequence continues at coordinate 14,600 of NZ_ANKP01000022.1, read as the reverse complement.
GCAGGTGCGCCTGCCCGGCAAGCTATTCCTGAACTACAGCGCGGACTCCCTGCGTGATATCGAGGACACGCGGGAAGATGTGCGCAACTTCCTGCAGCGTGTGGACATACCTTCGGACCGCATCGTGCTGGAGTTGACCGAGCAGGCACCCCTGGGGCCGCTGGAATCGCTGACCAAGGCGGTCTTCTCGATCCGCGCGCGCGGCGCGCAGTTCGCGCTCGACGACTACGGCACTGGGCATGCCAACCTGGGCCAGTGGATTGCGATGAAGCCCGATTACGTGAAAATCGCCCGCGTCGTCATCGACGGTATTGCCACGTCGACGTTCCAGCTCGAAGCCGTGCGCGCGCTGTGCAAGCTGGCGAAGCTCAGTGGCACGAAGCTGGTGGCCGAGGGCATCGAGCGCGTGGACGATCTGCTCGTGTGCCGCGAACTCGGTATCGACTATGCGCAGGGTTACCTGTTGGCACGTCCCGCCGAGGTACCGGCGCTGACGTTGTCGGAGGAGGCGCTGCGCGCGTTGCGCGTGGCGCCCTGAGTCACCAGCGTCTGGGTGTCTGTGTGGCTGTGTCAGTGCGCTGTAGCTGGCGCAGCATCCGACTGAGCCGGCTCGCCGGCCACCGAAGGTGCCACTGGCGGTGCGGGCGAGACCACCGGCACGGACTGCGCTGATGCCGGGATGGCAGGCGCGGTTGGAGCGGCCGGGGCGGCCGGGGCGCTTGCGGAAGACGACGGTGGCGTGGCTTCCACCACTTCACCTGGGTCGAGTGCCATACCGCCGTCGGCGATTGCCGCCGATGCGCTGGCCGGTGGCAAGGCGTCGTTATCGGTCTCCGGCAGTGCCGGACGGCGCGGCGCCGGACGTGGAACGGGCGCGGCCTCTTCCTTCTTGCCGGCACCGAACAGCTTCTGGTACCAGCCCTTGATCTGATCGGTAATCGCGGAGTACCAGGTCTTCTCGTCGGACTCCGCGAAGCGTACACGCGGGTCGATGATCCGCGCGCGCAGGGCCCGCTGGTAGAAGTCACCGACGATCGGCAGCGCGCTGTGTGCGCCCTGGCCCCAGTAGTCGCTACGTAGCGTCACGCGGCTGTCGTTGAAGCCGACCCATGCGCCGGCCACGAGCTGGGGATGCATCAGGATAAACCAGCCGTCGGCATTGTCCTGGGTGGTGCCGGTCTTGCCCGCCACGTCGGCGCGGATGCCGAAGCGCGTGCGGATCGCCGTGCCGGTGCCGCGGTCGATCACGTCGCGCATCACGTCGACGAGCGTCTCGTTGGCCGAGGTCGATAGCGCGCGTTGCGGCGACGGCTCGCGGAACTGCGCCAGCACATTGCCTTGCTGGTCTTCGATCCGCGTGACCATGGTCGGCGCGAGGTATTGCCCGCCATTGGCGATGGTGCCGTAGGCGCTGACCATTTCCTTGAGCGTCACCGGACTCGTGCCCAGTGCCAGCGATGGCACGGCTTCGAGCTTGCTGTCGCGCACGCCCATCGCGCGGGCCAGTTGCGCCACGCGGTCCGCGCCAATCGTCTGCACCAGTTGGGCGGTGATCGTGTTCTTCGAATAGACCAGACCGTCACGCAGGCTCAGCGCGCGGCCCGTGGGCGGCGATTCGTCGGTGGGGCGCCAGATTTCGCCACCGGCCAGCTTGATCTCGACCGGCTGGTCGATAAAGGTCTCGTCGGGACTCTGCCCGCGCGCGAACGCGGCGCCATAGACGAAAGGCTTGAACGTGGATCCGGGCTGACGACGCGCCTGGGCCACGTGGTCGAACGCGTCGACCGTGAAGTCGCGGCTGCCGACCCAGGCCTTGATTTCGCCGGTTGTCGGGTCCATCGCCATGAAGCCGGCCTGGACGCGCGTCTTCTGCTCTCGCAGCGCCTGCATGAAGGGGCGATCGGCCATCAGGTGCTTCAGCGCGTCTTCCTCGCTCTGGCCGCCAGCCACCGCGGCGCGGAACTCCGGTGTTTCGCGCACGAATGCCTGCACCAGACCCCGGCTCTCGGACCATCCCGCGCGCGGTGCCCAGGCAGCGTTGGCGATCGATTGCAGCTGGTTGCCCTGGCGCGTCAGTGCCTGGGTGGCGATGGTCTGCAGGCGCGAATCGATCGTTGTATGGATGACCAGGCCGTCGGTATAGAGGTTGTAGTCGTTGCGGTCAGCCCAGGTAATCAGCCATTTGCGCAGTTGCTGGGCGAAGTGGGGCGCGGGGCCGGGTGCCTCGATCTGGCGCTCGAAGTCGATGCGCAGTGGCCGCTTCTTCAGCGTCTCGAAGCGGGCCGGGTCGAGCTTGCCGCGTTTCACCATCTGGGCCAGCACCGTGTTGCGGCGATCCAGCGCGCGCTCGGGGTTCAGCACCGGGTTGTAGTAGCTGTTGCCCTTGAGCATCCCGATCAGCGTCGCGGCTTCCAGCACGTCGAGCTTGTCGGCGGATTTGTCGAAGTACGTGCGCGCGGCCATCTCGATGCCGAACGCGTTGTACAGGAACGGCACCGTGTTGAGGTAGGTCTCGAGGATCTCGTCCTTCGAGTAAAGCGCTTCGATCTTCAGCGCCGTGATCGCTTCCTTGAGTTTGCGCGTCAGCGTGGGCGCGCGGCCGATCTCGTCCGGGTAGCGGTTGCGCGCCAGCTGCTGCGTGAGCGTGGAGCCGCCCTGGCGGTCGCCCGAGAACGTATGCAGGGCGGCCGAGGCAGTGCGCCGCCAGTCGAGCCCGTGGTGCTGATAGAAGCGGTGGTCCTCGGTGGCGATCAGCGCGTCGACCACATAGGGCGAGATCTCGGAAAGTTTGACCCAGTCGCGGTTGGCCCAGCGGTAGACCGCGATTTCCTTGCCGTCGGCCGACAGCACCTGCGCGGGCTGTTCGGACTTGGCCTTGCGGATGTCGCTGATGCCCGGCGTGAAGGGGATCAGCAACAGGATATAGAGCAGCACCAGCGCCGGGATGGCGGCCACCGCCAGCACGACCTCGCGCCGCGTGGGACGGCGCAAATGCTGACGAATCAGCGACAGGCGTGAGGCGATGAAAGTCTTGATGGAATCCAGGCGCATTGACACAGGCACCGCGGTCCCGTTGCGCGTTGTCATCGGGGCGTCAAATGCCGTTCTCGGAAAAGTGTGAATGCTACCAAATTGTGGGCAGGGAAAACCCGGATCACGCATCGTCTGAAAGCACAACCCTCTATGAGGGTGGATTCCTGATATGGCAATAACTCTAGTTGCGACACAAGAATTTCATACTGGATTGGAATAATTGCGATGCGCCCCCATCGGTCGCCGCTCGACGGCGTTGTGTTGCAAGCACTTTCCGGACGACTGCGGAGCGGGGAAGCATCTCAATGTCTTAAACAAAACAGAGAAATTTACAGTGAAGAAAGCTCTATTTGCCTTGGCGGCTGCGGGTACGTGCGCCCTGTCCGGCGTTGCATCGGCACAAACCGCCTCGAACGTGACCCTGTACGGCATCGCCGACGCAGGTATTGAATTCGCTACCCACTCCCCGGGCGGCAACGGTGGTACCGCGGTGCGCGTGAGCTCGGGCAACATGTCCGGTTCGCGCTGGGGCCTGCGTGGCGTGGAAGACCTGGGCGGTGGCCTGAAGGGTATCTTCACGCTCGAGTCGGGTTTCGACATCGACACCGGTTTGTCCGGCCAGAGCAGCCGACTGTTCGGCCGCCAGGCCTTTGTGGGCCTGCAGGGCGGCTTCGGTGCCGTGACCCTGGGTCGCCAGCAGAACGCGCTGTATGACCTGTTCGGTGCCTACGACCCGATGGGCGTGGGTCCGAAGTACTCGCTGAACTCGGTTGACTCGGGCTTCAATGGCCGCGCCGACAACTCGCTCAAGTACACGGGCAAGTTCGGCGGCCTGACCGGCACCGGGTACTACAGCACGGGTGCCAACAATAACGGCGAAGTGCCGGGCAACTACAAGGCTGGTCGCGGATTCGGCGCCGGCCTGGCCTACACCGCCGGCGCCTTCTCGGTCGGCACCGCCTATGACCAGACTCAGAGCGGCACGCCGGCCATTTCGGACCGCGCCATCAAGCGTCTGGCCGTGGGTACGTCCTACGACTTTGGCCCGGCCAAGGTGTTCGCCGGCTATCGCTGGATGCGTGACGATGGCGTGGCCACGGCTGCTACTGCCGCCGCGCGCAACAATGTCTACTGGCTCGGCGGCCTGTACCGCGTGACCCCGGCCCTGTCCCTGACTGGTGCCGCGTACTACACTGATGCGCATGAGAGCAACAACGATTCGTGGATGTTCGTGCTGTCGGCCGATTACGCCTTCTCGAAGCGCACCGATGCCTACCTGAACGTGGGCTACGTGACCAACAAGGGCGCATCGAACCTGGGCCTGAACGGTGCTGGCACGGCTATCGCCGGCGCCAACCAGACCGGCGCCATCGCAGGTATCCGTCACCGCTTCTAAGCAACTACGATCCGGCTAAAGGGAGGCACCGACAGGCGGGGCCTTTCCCCCCGTCCTGCCGGATAAAAAAACGCCCCTGGGCCGACTTGGCGGCCCAGGGGCGTTCTTCGTTTTCAGCGGGGGCTTTTACTGGGCGGGGGGCAGCGCGGCGCGCGCATCATGATCGCGCAGGCGCTCCAGCGCGCGTGTCAGGCGGGCGCCTTCCTCCACGTCTGTGGTGGTGTGTAGCGTTTGCACCGCGTGCAGCAACTGCTTCTTGTCGGTCGCATTCATCTTGCCACCGGCTTCCATCGCTTCGAGTTCCTTGTCCACGCGTTTGCCAAGCTTGCGTACGAATTCGGGATCGAGCTGCCCCTGACTGGCACTGTGGGCAATGTGATAGATCAGGGCGGCCAGCCCCTCTGGAGTTGTCTCGGTCACGGCAACGGCATCGCGTTTCATACGTACTCTCCGGGAAGCAGGTTGTTTCATTCTAGCGAGTGGATGGCCCCACGATAACGGACGCAACAGAAATAAGCCTGGACCTGATCCGCGTGTGCAGTAACAAGCATTGCAGCGTCTTATTTCCTAAATATTGCAGCGTCAGAATGACATCCGTTGTTGGCCCGCTGAATAAGTCGGGAATCCAGATGCGACCGGAGGGGTTGCCGCGGGCCGACTTCGCCATCGCCGGTATCGTCCATGGAGGCCCGAAGAGGCACCAGGATGGGCAGGTGGCGAATTGACACAAAGTACGCGGGGCATGGAGCCGTCTTCCGAGACGGCTCTATTTGTTTCGGGGCCGCCACAGCCGGCTCGGCACTCTCTTTTCAGGGCGTTACCAATGCCCACCTCCTTTCGAGATTCCCCCCTCAGCAATCTGCTGGCGCGTCCACGCCGCCAGCTTCATGACGGACGCTTGTCGTTGTCGTGCATCTGTCCACGCTGCGCTTTGGCGTGATTGAAGCCAGTCCGGTCGGTCTTCGAATTTGATTATCGTCAATTGCACGATGACATTTTCGTAATGAATGAATTCTTGATTTCATGATGTGAGTGTGCTTGCGATCTTTCACTGTATTTCATTTTTGGTGCCTATCTCCAATGAATACAGGTGCCTCCGTCGTCAGTAGGTGGTCGTGGAAATCAGGCGGGACGAATACTAGTGATTTCAAATTGCGTTGACTATCGGCTCAATTTAAATAATTGAATTATCGCAATGCCAATCTCCACGTAGAGTGCAAGGCACTTCAGTTCGATGCATTACCGAGATCGAAAAGGAAGTACGCGAGAGAAGCCAACCTATCTGCCCGGATGCAAGGAATCGGGACGACCTGTTCCGTCAAGACGCGCTAGCGGCGGTCTAGGAGTCCCGTTCTCGGATTCCTCGGGTCTCCATTTGATCGTGCGAAATCCCCACCTTCACATCCATTCATTTGCATGGCGGCAGCGGTTTTTGCAACCAATCACAAGGAGTTATTTGTTCCATGAACATAGTAAAAACTTTAAAACGTTCCGTGCTGGCTGTTGCGGTATCTGCTGCTATGTCAACCAGCCCACTGATGGCACAAACGAACACAACGCCGAATAGCTTCTGGTGGCCAGAACAACTGGATCTGCGGCCGCTGCGATTCAATTCAGCGGAATCCGATCCCATGGGTAAGGCCTTCAACTATGCAGAGGAATTCAAGGCGCTGGACCTCCAGGCCGTGAAGCGGGATATCGCGGCTGTCATGAAGACCTCACAGCCCTGGTGGCCGGCTGACTTCGGCAACTACGGGCCGTTCTTCATTCGCATGGCCTGGCATGGCGCGGGTGTCTATCGCGTCCTCGACGGCCGGGGCGGTGCTTCCGGCGCCCAGCAGCGTTTCGATCCGCTCAATAGCTGGCCAGACAACGTTGGCCTCGACAAGGCGCGGCGTCTTCTGTGGCCGGTCAAGCAAAAGTACGGCAAGAAGATTTCCTGGGGCGACCTTATGGTCCTGGCCGGTAACGTTTCCCTGGAAGAGATGGGATTCAAGACCTTTGGCTATGCCGGTGGGCGTGTGGACGACTGGGAACCCGAAATGGTGAACTGGGGGCCGGAGAAGAAAATGCTGGCCCACCAGCGCGGTGATGCGAAAGGTGCGCTGCAGAAGCCGCTCGCGGCTACGGAGATGGGTCTGATTTACGTGAATCCTGAAGGGCCCGGAGGAAAGCCTGACCCCTTGGCCTCGGCGAAGGAGATCCGTGAGACCTTTGGTCGTATGAGCATGGATGATGTGGACACCGTGGCGCTTATCGCCGGCGGGCACACGTTCGGCAAGTCCCACGGCGCCCACAAACCGGCGGACTGTGTGGGCAAGGAGCCAGCCGCCGCGGGTATCGAAGAGCAGGGGCTGGGCTGGGTCAGCAAGTGCGGCACGGGCCATGGTGTGGATACCGTCAACAGCGGTCTGGAGGGCGCATGGTCGACCAACCCGACGCGCTGGACTCATGAGTTCCTGACATGGCTGTACAGCTTTGACTGGGAAACCACAACTGGCCCGGGCGGTGCGACGCAGTGGGTGCCCAAGAACAACGTCAGCGCCAATTTCGTTCCGGATGCCCACGATCCAAAGAAGCGGCACAAGCTGATGATGTTCACGACCGACATCGCGCTGAAGATGGACCCGGAATACCAGAAGATCTCAAAGCGCTTCCTTGAGAATCCGAAGGAATTCGAGGATGCGTTCGCGAGGGCGTGGTTCAAGCTCATGCACCGTGACCTGGGGCCGAAGTCACGCTACCTCGGTGCCGACGTACCGCAGGAAGATCTGATCTGGCAGGACCCAATCCCCAAGGTCGATCACAAACTGGTGGACGACAAGGACGTTGCCAAGCTGAAGGCCACCATCCTGGCGTCCGGCCTGACCACCCAGGAACTGGTCCGGACTGCGTGGGCGTCGGCGGCATCCTTCCGCGTGACGGATATGCGCGGTGGCGCCAACGGGGCGCGTATTCGCCTGGCACCGCAGAAGGACTGGGGGGTGAACGATCCGGCGGAGCTTGCCAAGGTACTGGGCCGTCTGGAAACCATTCAGAAGGACTTCAATCAGGCACAGAAGGGCAGTGGCAAGAAGGTCTCCCTCGCTGACCTGATCGTGCTGGGTGGCACGGCTGCCGTGGAAGAAGCGGCTAACAAGGGCGGTCACAAAATACAGGTGCCGTTCACACCGGGCAGGATGGACGCGTCAGCGGAACAGACGAGTGTCCAGTCCTTTGCGGTGCTTGAGCCGGTTGCGGATGGCTTCCGTAATTACTATGGCAAGCAGAGTCCCCGTTCTCCGGCCGAAATGCTGGTCGAACGTGCGAGCTTCCTGAACCTGAGAGTGCCCGAGATGACGGTGCTGCTCGGTGGCATGCGGGCGCTGGACGCCAATGCGGGAAGCTCCCGCTACGGAGTGTTTACGGATCGCCCCGGTACGCTGAGCAATGACTTCTTCGTCAACCTGCTCGACATGTCGACCAAATGGTCGAAGTCTTCTTCGGATGAGGGCATGTACGAGGGGCGCGATCGTGCGACCGGCAAGGTCAGGTGGCAGGCCACACCGGTCGACCTGATCTTCGGTTCGAACTCGGAGCTGCGTGCCGTCGCGGAAGTCTATGGCTCGGACGACAGCAAGGAGAAGTTTGTCCAGGACTTTGCCAAGGCATGGGTCAAGGTCATGAACCTGGATCGCTTCGATCGGCTGTGATCGGCTTTGATCGGATCGGCGCTGATAGTTGAACCGAGGGGCCCGATTCGACGCAATCCGCCGAATCGGGCCTGCGAACAAGTTGCTCCCGCTGATCATCGGGTCACTTGCCAGCGTCTTTTTGTTCACCCGCTGTAGGAGATAGGCCGATGGCGGTGCGCCAGTGCCGCTATCTATACTGGCCGCGTATTGTCTTTTTGCACATCCAGGAGGGACACACCATGTCCAGACTCATCGTGATCCTGATGCTGCCGATCTGCCTTGCCGGTTGCGTGTCATTCAGCAGCAGCGATCCCAATCCTCCACAGAAGACCACCGTGGTGACACCGGCCCCGGGTACCACGACAACGATCTGCAGCCCGGCGCCGTGCTAGTGGTCTAGCGCGCGGGCTGCGCAATCTGCCGGACTTGTCGCATGACACCGTCGGCGAACAGCACGGGACCAGAAATCGGGATGCCGGCCGCACGCAAGGCGTCGGCGGTCCAGGTATTGCAGGTATAGAAGCCGTCATAGTCCGCCGTGGCGCCGAAGTAGAGGCCACCTGGATAGGGACCCTCTCCAAGGCTGATCGGGGCGCCGGTACCGTCGGTCTGCACGGCGTTGCCCAGGAATTCCCGTAGCCGTTCCATGCCGGGCTCGCCGACGTCGAGCCGCACCACGTTGTCCGCGCCGAATGCGGCGGCCGGCGTATCGCGCAGGACCGTCAGCAGGATGGCGCCTGCGCCTGGGAGCAGCGCCGACAGCAGCGTCATCGGGCCGCGCTCGCGACTGAGCAGGTAGTGTCGATCGCCAAAGCCGAAGCACAGGTAACGCGAGCCCTCGTACCCGACCACCAGCCGCATCAGGCGCGTATCCGCATCCTCGGTGCGGATGCAGACGTCGGTGTGCCAGTCGCGCTCGACCACGTCGATGGTGGTGGCCGGGTCATTCGCAGCAGGGGTTTCGGTGGAGGTGGCGCAGCCCGACAGCAGCGTGATCAGCGCGGCGATTGCCACGCGGGCGCAAGGGCGAGCCAGCCCCGCGCGCTTCATTGGCTCAGGCCACCCCGCCCACATGCATCCCCCAGCCCGCCAGCGCGCAACCCGTCACCACGGCCCACGGCGGCACGCGCCACACGGTCAGCGCAGCCAGCGCGAGCAGTGCGAGCGCGAAATCGGCGGGGGCATGGATCGCGCTGGTCCAGACCGGCTGATAGAGCGCGGACAGCAGCAGGCCCACCACGGCCGCGTTGACACCCGCGAGCGCCGCGCGTGTGCCCGCGTGGCGGCGCAACCGCTCCCAGAACGGCAGGGCGCCAAAGACCAGCAGGAAGGAGGGCGCGAAAATCGCCAGCAGGCACACGATGCCGCCGATCCAGCCAGTCGGCGCGGGACCACCGGCTGCGCCGAGGAACGCCGCGAACGTGAACAGGGGGCCCGGTACCGCCTGCGTTGCGCCATAGCCGGCCAGGAAGGTGTCGTTGTCGACCCAGCCTGTGGGTACCACTGCCGCCTGCAGCAGCGGCAGTACCACGTGTCCGCCGCCGAACACCAGCGCGCCGGCACGGTAGAACGCGTCGACCAACGCCAGGGCATGGTTCGGAATCATGCTGGCAACCACTGGCAGGCCGGCCAGCAGTCCCGCGAACAGCAGCAGGAATCCGATTGCCGCGCCATGCCCAACGGGTATCGACAGTGGTTCGTGTGGCGGGACCTGTGCGGTGCGGAAGCGCTGCGCGCCGACCATCCCGGCGACCACCATCACACCGACCTGGCACCACGGCGAGGGGATCAGTGTCACGGCCACGGAGGCGAGAATCATCAGCGTGATGCGCGGAGCGTCGGGGCACAGCGAGCGTGCCATGCCCCAGACCGCCTGCGCGACCACCGCCACTGCCGCCACCTTGAGCCCGTGCAGCGCGCTTGGCGGCACCAGATTGCCGTAGTGCGACAGGCCCAGCGCGAACAGGATCAATGCGATGGCCGATGGCAGTGTGAAGCCGACCCATGCGGCCAAGGCGCCGGGGTAGCCGGCCCGCGACAGACCGACCACCATGCCTACCTGGCTGCTGGCGGGGCCGGGCAGGAACTGGCACAGCGCGACGATATCGGAGTAAGCGTGTTCGCTGAGCCAGCGACGGCGCGTGACGAAGGCGTCGCGGAAGTAGCCCAGATGGGCGACCGGCCCGCCAAAGGAGGTGAGACCGAGCCGCAGGAAGACGAGGAAGACCTTCCAGGCGCTTTGGGTGGCGCGATTGGTTTCGGAGGCGCGGAGCGTGCTCATGCCGGAAGCTGGTTCTGACGATTTCCAGTCATTGTGGGCCAATGCCGATCAATACATGCCATTGAGCCGGATGGCGGCCACCAGTCCACTGCCGTCGCCATCCTGACGGTTGGCGAATTCCAGCGCGAGCCCATGCAGCACGGCCACGCGGCGCGCGATCGAGATCCCGAGTCCGTTACCTTGCTCCTGCTGGCCTGCCGCGCGGAAGAAGCGGTCACCGAGCCGCCGCAGCAGTTCCGGTGCCACGCCGGGTCCACGATCGGACACGGTAATCCGGTCCGGTTCGAACGCCAGCGTCACCACCGTGCCAGCCGGACTATAGCGAATGGCGTTGTCCACCAGATTACGAAGCATCGTGCCGAGCAGTGTCGGGTCGCCGTTGACAGGTAGCGGTTGCTGGCCTGCCGGCGGCCACAGCACTTCCATATCGACGTTGCGCCGTTCGGACAGCAGCAGGCAATCCGACAGCACCTGCCGCGACACCTCCCGCCAGTCCACCGGGCCGCGCGTGGGCGGTGCCTCTTCGTCCTCGAGCCTGCTCATCGTCAACAGTTGCGAGACCAGCCGGCTCATACCGTCGATGCCGGCCTCGACGTTGGCGGCGGCGCGGGACCGCTCGGCCGGATCGTCGGAGCGGCGTGCGACTTCCCACTGGGCCTTCAGGGCCGCCAGCGGCGTGCGCAGTTCGTGGGCGGCATCGGCGGTCAGGCGGCGTTCATGCTCGAGCAGCGCCGTGGCGCGGCTCAGCAGCTTGTTCATCTCCGTCACCAGCGGCACGAGTTCGCGCGGCACCTCGTGCAGTGTCAGCGGGGTGGGATCGCCTGGCACGCGCGCGGCAATGGCCTTCGACAGCGTCAGCACGGGATGCAGGGCGCGGCTCACGCCCCAGAGCAGCAGCGTGGTCAGTAGCGGCAGCCCAAAGACCCAGGGCAATACCTGCGCCTGCAGATACGCGACGATCAGTTCGCCGCGCTCGGCCTTGACCTGACCGACGCAGACGCGCCAGCCTTGTGCCGGGTCGTTCAGGTAGTAGAGCCGCCAGGGCACACCGTCGATCTCGCGCTCGGTGAACCCCTGGACGTCGGGCAGCAGGGGCAGGTGATCGCCGTCCGGGTCGATGTGCAGGGGCTCCCCGTCGGGGCGCCATGCGGCGATCGCCAGATCGCCAAGCCCGGCCGACCCCTCGTCGACCAGATCGGCATCTCCGGGGATCGGCCCGTTCCCCGACGGCGGCGCTGGCGAGGTTTGCGTATGCACGCGCGGCAGCAGCGCCTGCATCTGCTGGGCCATGCGGACCATCGCGGTGTCATAGAGCTCGTTGATTTCTTCCTGGGCGCTCAGGTAGATCAATGCGCTGGTCAGTACCCATGCAAACGTCACGGCGGCCAGGACGGCCAGGATCAGCCGCCGCCGCAGCGTCATGCGCGATCCCCGCCTTCAGGTTCCGAGGTGCCGATCTCGATCGCCTCGAGCGTGCCCAGGGTGTAGCCGGCCCCGCGCAGCGTGCGCACGATGCCGGGATGGAGCTTCTTGCGCAGGTGATGGATGTGGACTTCCAGCGTGTTGCTCTCCGAGCCCTTGTCCCAGTCATAGAGCTTGTCGCGCAGGAATTCGCGCGTCAGCACGCGGTTGGGGTAGGTCAGCAACAGTTCCAGCAGCATGGATTCCCGGCTGGTCAGGTCCACGGCCTTGCCGTGCCAGAGCGCCAGGCGCGCAGCGGGCTGGTACTCGAGCGGGCCATGGCGCCAGACGGGCTCAGGCATCCCGGCCGCGCGGCGGGTGACCGCGCGAAGGCGGGCGGCCAGTTCGTCCAGTTCCACTGGCTTGACCAGGTAGTCATCGGCGCCAGCGTCTAGCCCGGAGATCCGGCTGGCCACGGCATCGCGCGCGGTCAGCACCACGACCGGCATCTGTCGGCCCTGCTGGCGCCAACGGCCGAGCAACGCCACGCCATCGTCGTCTGGCAGGCCAAGGTCCAGCACCACGGCGTCGTAGTGCATCATGCCGATGGCACGGTCGGCTTCGGCGGCGGTGCCGAACCAGTCCACGGCATGACCTATCAGTTTCAGGCCGCGCTGGAGCCCGTCGCCGAGCATCGGGTCGTCTTCAACAATCAGGATTCGCATCTTATAGTGACTGAAACGGCTGTTTGAGATAGTGGCACCAATCGCGCCGTAAGGTCCATATCAGCCGGTGGAAAGCGTAGCATCGCAGGCAGTGTGTCGCATTATTAATCTGACGTTAACGTTTCTCTCATAATCTGCGCGCTATTTTTAGCCGGTGTCATCGCGAACGCCGGCTTTTCTGGGCATGGCGTCGCGCCAGAGATTTCCCTGATAGCCCACCTACCCATCCCTCCCTTTCATGCCGCAACCCACCTCTCAGCAACGCGCGTCCGTCGCATCCTCGCAGTCGACCCAAGGGGCGGTCGGCTGGTCGGCCGCCACAGGCTGGGTCGCGCTGTTCGTCGCCGTGGCCCTGGTGGTCTGGTTCGTCTCGCTGGACATGCGCCATCTGGTCGGGCCCGACGAAGGCCGCTATGCGGAGATTTCGCGCGAGATGTTCGCCTCGAGTGACTGGGTGACGATTCGTTATAACGCGCTGAAGTATTTCGAGAAGCCGCCATTCCATATGTGGGTGACGGTGGTGGGCTATGAACTGTTCGGGCTGGGCGAGTGGCAGGCACGGCTGGCCGTGGCGCTGTCCGGGTTGCTCGGCATCGGCGTGTCGATGATGGCCGCGCGTCGCTGGTTCGGCGCGCGTGCCGCGGCCTTCACCGGCCTGGCCCTGCTGGCCGCGCCGATGTGGAGCGTGGCGGCTCATTTCAATACGCTCGACATGACCCTGGCGGGCGTGATGTCCTGCGTGCTGGCCTTCATGCTGATGGGCCAGCATCCGGACGCCTCCGTGGCGGCGCGGCGCGGCTGGATGGTCGCCTGCTGGGCCGCGATGGGCGTGGCCATTCTGACCAAGGGGCTGGTGGGCATCGCGCTCCCGGGGCTGGTGCTGGTGGTCTATACGCTGGTGACGCGGGATTGGGGCCTCTGGCGCCGCCTGCATCTGGCGCTGGGCGTCGTGGTGATGCTCGTGATCACGGTACCGTGGTTCTATCTGGTATCGGTCAGTAACCCCGAATTTCCGAACTTCTTCTTCATTCACGAACACTGGCAGCGCTACACGTCGAATATCCACTCGCGCTCGGGCTCGGTTTTCTACTTCCTGCCGCTGGTCATCGGCGGGTTCCTGCCGTGGGCGGGCATCTTCCCGAAGCTGTGGACCGCCATGCGCGCGCCGGTCGAAGGCACGCAGGCACGCTTCCGTCCGGCGCTGATGGCCGGCATCTGGGCCATCGCGATCTTTGTGTTCTTCAGCATTTCCCGCTCGAAGCTGCCGGGCTATATCGTGCCGGTCATCCCCGCGCTGGGCATTCTCGCTGGGGTGGCGCTCGATCGCCTGAGCCCGCGTAGCTGGGGCAAGCAACTCATCGGCATGGCGATCGTGGCGGCCTGCGGGCTGCTGGCCAGTCCCGTGGTGGCCACGCTCAATGCCAACCACATCCCCAATTCGTTCTACCGCGCCTACGCAGTCTGGGTGGCCGTGGCCTTTGTCGTGATGCTGGTGGGCATCGCGGCGGCCCGCCTGCTGCTGCGCCGTGGCGTGCTGCCCAGCGTGGCGGTCTACGCGATGGGCATGTACCTGGGCTTCACCGTGGCGCTGCTTGGCCACGAGACGGTCGGCCGCCCGGCGTCGGGCGCCGATATCGCGCCGCAGATCGCGCAGAAGTTGACGCCGGAGATGCCGCTTTACGGCGTGCAGATGCTCGACCATACCTTGCCGTTCTACCTGCGTCATCCGCTGACGATGGTGGGGCAGGCCGACGAACTGACGTTTGGCGCGACGGTGGAGCCGCAGCGCGTGGTGCCCGATGTCGAAGGTTTCACCAGGCTCTGGAAGAACGGCCAGCCGGCCATGGCCGTGATGTCCCCGGAGACCTATCTGGCGCTCGCGCCGACCCTGTCGATGTACGTGGTGGCGCGCGACTGGCGTCGCGTGGTGGTGACTAACGTGGCATCGCTTGCCGGTCCCCAGTAAAACCTGTTCCGAATAACTCCCTGGCCGGCTTCAGGCCGGTCACTATCAATCTGGTTTCATATATATCCATGCAGCAGAAGCGAGTCCTGATTCTTGGCATCAACGGCTTCATCGGCCACCATTT